>NZ_CP028923.1:2720909-3029090 GCF_005166025.1 Mangrovivirga cuniculi | reverse complement strand
TGATGTCGAACCTCATTTTCTACTATGGCTCCCATGTATAATAATTGTGTTCTGTATCTAATTTAAAATCGGTTCTAGGATATAGCTTATTTCCTATGAGATTTGATTTTTCCGTCTCCAGCATCAGGCCAGCCGAATGTGTATCTTTAGCCAGTTGCTTAGCCCGATCAATCAAAGCAATTGATATTCCCTGCCCCCTGTATTTTGGGGCTACAAAAAGATCGTTTAACAACCACAATCTTTTCATGTTAGTGGAGGAAAATAATGGATATAGTTGTACAAATCCAACCACCTGATTTGAGAGTGTTTCAGCTACATAAATCTGTGAATCTTCATTACTTAATCTATCCTTAAGGAATAGTTCTGCCTCCGCCAAATTGCTTTCTTTTTTGTAAAATACCCGGTAGGAATCAAACAAGATACTTAATGGTTTTAAATCAGTGACTTCTGCTGTACGTATCTTCATTTGATTGATTAGATTTTTGAATTTAAGATATTGATTATCATTGGATTATATTGATTTATTAAGATCTTACTTTAAATACATTTATCATTTATAATTTCAACAAATCATTATGAGATAAGTGCGTAAATATGTACATCAATAAATTTACCGTTTTTAATTTCAGAATGATAAAGTGTCCCCTCTTTTTTGAAATTTAATCTTTTTAATAGCCTGGCACTCGATTCATTACCATCCTCAACATATGCTTCAATACGATGTATATCCAAATCAGACTGGGCATTCTTTATTACCAATGGTAAAACCTCTGACATGATTCCTTTATTCCAATATTCGGGCAATAACCAAAATCCTATTTCTGCTTTTTTATGTTCTTTTTCGTGGTTATTAAAACCGGCTGCACCCACAAATTTATTGGATATCGAATTGCGAATGGCCCACCATTTTCCCGTACCATTTGCTTCCAGATCCTCATACCATTTCATCTGTTCCTGTGTTTCAACTAAGGTTTCATAACTCACCCCATAATATTTAATTACCCTGGGATCAGACAATCCCTTATGGATATTTTTAATATCATCAGATTTAATATTGTCTATGATGTAATTTTCCGTTTGGATCATTTTCAATGATAGATTTAAAGAAATTTTTTAGTCTAGAATTCTTTAAATATAAATCACAAATTGAAATCGTCTATAGATTTAGCATTGTTGAATTTTTTCTCATCTATTGTGCCACCTTCATTTGAGTCGTAGTCCATAATTATTTTCCATTCCTCATTCTGGTTTCGTAATATAACGTGAAACTGCCCATAATAACTTTTGGTTTCTCCTGATTTGTTGGTCACAGTAAGCTTATAAATCCCTCTTTCTGAAGCTGCTTTTCCATTGTTTATTCTTTCAAAAAACCGGAGTTCTATTTGGCTTTTACCTCCTGCTTCCTTTCTACTTTTGAAATTATTTCTGTAGTTGTTAATATATTCATCATAGCCTAATATTCTTCCACTTGAAGCAGGGATCCTCAGCAGATCTTCGGAATGAATTTCTGCCATTAATTCCGCATCCAGTTTTTCAAAAGCTTTATAAAATTTAGTCCATACTTCTTCATTGACTTGCTTATGATAACTTTCCTGACTTATTCCACAGAACGTGATAAAACTACTGATGAAGACGATTAAAAATATATTTTTCATGATGGGATTAGTTTTTAAAATAAATTTAATGAATTTTCAGATATCAAATTGTTTGTCGTGAAGTTGTAAGATAGACAGGTAAGGATCGCCATCAAGCTCGAGAAGTCTGGCAAATGCAGGTTCTGTTTTATATCCTTGTGATTTGAGATAGATGATTTGTTCACGGAATTCATCTCCTTTTTCCTTTAAAATCATGTATTCAGCTATCATGTGCTTGTAAGCATTTTGTCGGGTGGTCGGAATATTCTGACCAAAGATTTCAATTGGGAAATCCTGGTAAGCAAAGCTGGCTACTATGGATTCAATATCATTTATTATAACCGATTTTATATTGAAACCCGGTTGCTCACCATAGAGGTGAATTAATAATTGATAGAAAATATTTAGCTCTGATACATAACAGATCACATCGAGGTCACTATCGGGAAGATCAATATTTATCGGGATTGTACCCGAAAGTACAGGAGAGTAGGGTTCGAGGTCTTCAATTATATTAAGTTCATTTAATACCTTATATGCCTCTTTTTGTCGGATCGTACCTTCTTTAAGGTATTCGAGGTTGGTGAAGTTAATCATTTCCGAATATAAAGATATTATTCATTTATCGAAGTATTTCTCAATAGAAATAAGTATTAATTTTCTGTTAATCAGAATGTTAGGGTTGTCTATTCAGTCTTGAACTCCGGATTGTAGATTAATCCAATTACATTTTTCCATGGATCTCTAACAGATGCAACCATCAGTTCTCCGCCAACAGAAGTAGGTTTTTCATGTTCTGTTGCTCCGGATTTTAACATATGATCATATTCTGCCTGTATGTCATTTACACCCCAATATGTCATAACATTGTCAACTGCAGGGTACCCTTCATTATTTCCGGGAAGTAATCCCAGTTCATATCCCCCTATGTTAAATCCGACGTAGAAATCTTCATCAAAATAGGGAGTTGTTTTAAATGCCTTACTGTACCATTCTTTTCCTTTATTGAGGTCTGGCACTTTGTAAATGGAAGTTCGTAATCCTAAAATAGTGGGCTTGCTCATTTTATAGTTTATTAATTAAGATCTAAATATAATCAATTTATTTAAGTAATAAATTCCATACTAAATGTAAAAAATACTTGTCATTATGAATGAAGTATTTTACTTTTAAGAAAAATTAATTTTTACAATTATGAATATATCTTATTTGTTACCTCATCAATATAAAAGAATCGGATGGTTTATTTTTCTACCTTCCTGCATTCTTGGCTTTCTTGTGCTTGCATTTGATTTTAAACCGGAATGGCTGGACTTACATTTGCCGGCTATTTTTATCGATGACTTCGTTAATTCCAGGAAAGCATTAATAGGCATTGTAGAAAGTAACTTCTTGGATGAACTGTGTGGGATTTTAATAATTGTTGGTGGTTTATTTGTCGCATTTTCGAAAGAAAAAAATGAGGATGAGTATATATCAAAAATCAGATTAAATTCCCTGGTATGGGCAACATATGTAAATTATGCTGTTCTATTAGTAGCAATTGTCTTTGTTTATGACTTTTCTTTTTTTGGGTTATGATCTTCAATATGTTTACTATTCTGATCTTTTTTATAATCAGATTTAATTGGGAATTAATGAAACTAAAAAAATCCCTGGGGCATGAAAAATAGTATAAAGGTTGAACGAGCTAAAAAGAATATTACTCAGGCTGATTTAGCAAAGCTTGTTAATGTTAGCAGGCAGACTATTAATGCCATGGAACTGGGCAAGTATGTGCCTTCGACTGTACTGGCCTTAAAAATCTCTGATGTCTTTGAAGTTTCTGTCAACGAGATATTTGAACTGGAAGATTCAGATTTGAAAAAAGATTAATCGATCATTGTACTATTTATTTAGATCATATACTATTTCTTCATCATTATTGGTTAAGGTAAGAATGACTAAATTTTCAGAACTCAGGGCAGGATTCAGATCAAAAGACACTTCTTTTCTTATAATTGCCTCACACAGTTCGTTATCTTCTAAAGAAAGTCTGATATTATGATGTACAGGGCCTTCTAGAATTGATCTGGGATCACCGATTAATTCATATTTCCATGTAGAACCATCACAACCGCCTGCATAGAAATTTATAGTAAGGCAATTCCCATTTAGCTCCGTTGATTCGATTGTCAGCGGATCTGATGGGGCATTTTCGTACAAATCTTTACTCATTATTAATTCCTTATCGCAATTATTGTTCGGAGGAATTATTTTATCATTATTATCGCAAGAAAATAATATTCCAATAAAAGGTACTAATAGGAAGAAGTTGAATTTATTCATGACGGCTTTTTTTAAATTATTATCCGCAAAAAAAATGCCTGATTCGTCAATAGACTATGATATTATATAATTAATCGGGTTTTTTTATGTAAACATACGCCTGATGACCATTATTTGTTAATATGGATATTCTCTGATACTCTAATCCTTCATATTTATCGGCTATTTTCAGTTCTTTATCAGTAAGTTCATATAGATAGCCTTCTAATACCTCATTATTAGAACCTGATTTGGAGATCGCCGGGTAGGTGGAATAGATTTCTTCACCGTCAATATTTTCAAGACAATGGATATTAGATTTTCTGAAACCTGTTAAACTGTCTTTTTTGCCTTTTAATATTCTGGAAAAAAGCTTTTCCTGGATAGGAACTTCAAGGAGAGTACCATAGGCAAAGAGCTTATTCATATACTTAGTCCTGTTTTCTGATCAGTCAGGGATATATGATATCCTGAATTTCAATGATTTCATTTTTATTGAATTTAAACACGGACTTCCCTTTTAACTTAAGCTTTTTTCCGTTTGATATTTGATTGGAAAAGCCATCACCGAAAAATGCAGAGTATTTTACCGCGATCTCCACAGCATCGTTTTGAAATGAGACGCCATCAATTTCCTGCTTTCTTTTTTTGAACATCGATTTTGATTTTTCCGTCACTGATCTGAAATCTTTTTTACCCTGGATATTCAGAGTAATCAGATCCCGGGTAATATTCATGAAATGTATGTTGTTGGAAACATGCTTAAGCATTTTATCGACATTGTATTCGTTATACCCTGCAATGTATTCCCTGATAATATTTATTTTATCATTTTCAGTGAGCATGGTGATAAGGTTAATGGTCGATAGTAAAGTTTTTACAGTTTTTAAACTGTAACACTTTCTAAATTAATTCATTAACCTCATTTTCAGCACAATTGTTTTCTGAATTATTGGTGTTTTATACTCAGAATTTAATTGTCTTGATACAGTTGTCCTGATCTGTGACTATTATGTAATTATCCTTGACAGAATACTTAAATTGATCGCTTATAATTTGATGGTTAATATTTTCTTTGATCTCCAGAATAAATCAGGACTAATTTTATAGCAACTTATTGTCTCCGTTCATTCAATTCTTTTTTTATTTCTTCTTTTAAAATTTCATTTATATCAACCGAGGCATTTTTAAGTACCCAGATTTTAGTACCATACTCCCTGGCCATTTCGTTTTCTACCTCTCCCGAAACAAAGACTTCTTCAAAGAATGCTCTTTCACGACTTCGGTCAGGATCTTCATCGTTTCGGGGCTTTACTAGTATGACGTGCTTTATTTTATTTTCCAGAGGAAACCAGTTCACATAATCAGCATGAAATGTTACTGCTTCAATATCCGGAATGGATGAATAGTAGTTAACCGCTCCGGCCTCACCATAATTATCACACAGCACAATGGTGTGTTCAGGATCATCAATAAGTTTATAAGCCTCATCTGTTTTTGATGCCATTTCTTTCCATCCCAGCATGTCAGCAAAATCCTGGGGTAAATGGTGGTCCCGGCCATCTTCCCATCTTAATAACCCTAATTCTTTATATTTTTCTGAGTTGTTCATGATTGTCTCGGGACTGTAAATTGGAAGGGCATAATTCAATACCGGAATGGCCAAAGCTATTACAATAATCACCATCGCCGGCCTTAAATAGAATTTCCATTTACTCAATGTGATCTTTTCCAGGTAGACACTACCTATCCCGATTAATACCGGATATAAACCAATGGTATAATAGCTTTTGGCACTGAAGAATATAAACAAACCTATGGTGAAAATAAACGACCATAATATTACTCGTATTTTAGTGAAAAGTGGAAAAAAGATGGTTGCATACAGTCCGGCCAGAATGACAAATATAGAACTAAAAAAGAAAAGAAACTGGCTGAAAATAAAATCTGTAATACTGACATTAACCAACTGTACAGAAGCAAGTTGGTTGAGGTGATAGATGACCGGAAATGAATTTTGGTATTGCCAAATTAGGTTAGGGCTAATGATGATCAAGGCTAACCCGATAGCATAATACAGATGTTTATTCCTGAAAACTTTTCTTTCCGGAGTAACAATAAATGCCGGAATAAGGCCAAGTAGTAAAAAGGCTATGTTGTATTTGTTGAGAAATCCAAACCCTAAAGACAGAGCCAGGAAATACAACCATTTATTTTCATTACTAAGAATGTATTTGATTACGAAATAGTAAGAAACGGTCCAGAATAAAAAATCCAGGGAATTCGGCTGGTAAAGGGTGTTAATACGGACGAGGACTGAAAACAAAATAGCAAGCGCTCCTAATACGCAGGCAAAGAGATTTCCTCCCAGTGTTTCAATGATCTTCCACGTAAAATAGAGTGTTAAGGCTCCGAATAAAGCCGGAAAAAACTTTACCCAGAATTCCCCATTACCGAGGAAAAAAATAATTGCTGAAATCCACGATGTGAAAGGAGGGAGGGAAAGATACCCCCAGTCTAAATGCAAGCCCTGATCAAGATGTAAATACTCGTCCCGATGTAATTCATACACCGGATGGATAGCAAAGTATTGAATGAGGAATTTAAGAAGAATAAAAAATGATAGAATTAACTTATTACGCATAGTTGTATTTAAGATTATTTTTTAGACTCATGGTATTCCTTTTTTGTTAATCTGTATTGAATGATTGATTTATATTCGCCACCTTTTTTAACGTGATCTTTTAGAATCGCCTCTTTGATCATTCCGTTCTTTTCCATTACCTTTCCCGAGGCTGGATTTCCCTCCATGTAGTGGGCAAAGATCTTATGAAGGTTTAACTGATCAAATCCATATTCAAGAACTGCTCCGATCGATTCTGTAATATATCCCTTTCCCCAGAATTTTTCCCCAATCCAATATCCCATTTCCGCATGGTCGAATCGTTGAGCTATTTTTAATCCGATCACTCCCATAAATGACTTATCCTTTTTTGATAGAATTTTAAATGCTATGTGATCTCCCTTATTATACCCTTCGTTTATTTGACTCAACCAATTTTCTGCATCTTTTTGAGTATAGGGAAAAGGTATATTCAGGGTTTGAGCTTCGATTTTTTTATTATTTGCTTCCAGGACAATATCGGAAACATCTGATTCTTGTGGCTTACTTAAAATCAGTCTCTTAGTTTCAAGTATGGGGGTATCTTTAGTCATTATTATCTCAATAAGAATTCATTTTATATTCGAGGTTTGCTTTCACAGCTGGCCATTCAGATTCAATAATTGAAAAGATCACGGTATCCCGATAACTGCCATCTTTATTTATTCGGTCATTTCGAAGTACACCGTCTTGTTTTGCACCTAATCGTAATATAGCATTACGTGACCTGAAATTATACCAATCGGTTTTAAACTCTACTGCAATTGCATTTAATGATTCAAATGCATGTTAGAGAATTAAATATTTACATTCGGTATTTACGCCGGTTCGCTGATGGCTTTGTGAATACCAGGTATAACCCAGTGAAACTCTCTGATAGTCTGGCTTAGCATCATACAACCTGGTGGACCCGATTATTTTATTGCTTTTTTTCTCAACTATAGCGAAAGGCAGAGCTAAGCTTTGATCCTGATCAGTTAAAGCTTTTTCTATATACTCATTAACAGTTTCCTCCGAAGGTATGCTGGCATATCTCAGATTATAAAGCTGACCATCGGATGAGGCATTGACCAGGTCTTTTGCATGGTCTATAGTAAGGGGAATTAGTTTTACCAGATTCCCATTAAGGGTAACGGGCTGTAGCCAGGTTTTCATTTTGAAATTTTTGCTAGAAAACTAAATATAGTTGTCCTTAAAATGAAAACCTGAATTTATAATAAAGATATTTTATTTTAATTCTTTTGGCTACTTTCCACTATTCGTACACTTTGGTAGGAGCTTTGATCAAAAACATAATCCCAGCATCCCATTCGATGGTAAAGTTCACCTCCGAAACCTTTTTTGAATCGGTGGACACCGCTTAATGGGTGACTCTGATCCAGATTGGGGGCCGAACCGAACATATCGTATTCCGAGCATCCGTGTTCTTTGGCTATCTGGATAGCTTTCCACTGCAGGGCATAACTTGCAGGCATCTGATTCTGCATGGCGGTTGATGCTCCGAAAAGATAAGTTCCTCTTTTCTTAGAAAGGGCGAGAAACATAGACGAAAGCGGATTGCCCTCGTGCTCTGCCATGAGTAGCTTTACTTTCACTCCCTGCTGGCTTTCATCCTGCTTTTTCCAGATTTGCTCAAAATATGCAGGGTTTTGCTGTGGCAGGTTGCTCCTGATTGCAGTTTCTGTATACAACTTGAACCAGTCGTCGATTCTTTCAGATCCGTATTCCCGGACTTCAATTCCTTTTTTACCCGCCTTTTTGATCCTGTTCCTTGTATGATATCTCATCCCTCTGAGAAGTTCATCATTGTCTTTCTTGAGATCCAGGAAAAAGGTGTTCATTGGCAGGATGTCACCGGGGCTTTTGCGAAGATTCCAGTTTTGAGTATTGTAATTCAAACGCATTTCCTGGATATATTCAGATGGAGGACCTGTCCAGTTACCATTTTCATCATAGTAATCTTCTTCTTGCGACCATTGATTTTGCCAAAGGAGGTCGTATCTGATGAATACACAGTTCGATGGGAGGTGATCTTTGATTATTTCTGACAATTCTTCCAGGAAAGTACCGTGGTTTTCAAATTCAGGTTCGATTTTTGGTCCGTAGGGAACATAAGCGAAACAATGATCGGCATCAAGGTATTTGATCAGGATGAGTAGATCGTCATTGGTATATGTTATATTTTCTTCTAAAGAATTGATCAGGTCTTTTGAAACGGTGAGTTCAAATCCCGCAGGCAAAAATCCCTGGTCATTTTTTACCTTACCCCAAAAGGAGGTCTGAGGAAGGACATTTGTTGGCTTTAGATCGTTTATATCCTTTTTTACTACCCGGCAATTCATTGTTAAGCGTTCTTTTTACCAAAAATATCCGCAAAACAAGGAAAGATTTTTTACCTGGTAAACCTTTAGGGCATAGAATTTTAAAATTTTAAGGAGTTTAGCTGTTTCTAATGATTTCTTTCAAAAGAGATTTAACCTTGTCAGACTCATTATCGCCGGGTACATTGATCAATCCGAAATTATGATTTTCTGTATTCATGTAAAGTCTGAAAACCGGCCTTTTAGCTTCGTAACTCTTAGCTTCTTTTTTAATTGTGCCGAACTCTGAAAAACTGATGACTGTTTTTGGTTTTATCAAGCCGCCAACTGTGTTTTTTCTCTCAATAATAATGTTTTTGGTATTCAGATCGATAGTTACCCGTCTGTCAGAAAGTATATTATTTAGAATGACCCATAAGTCTAATATTGTAAACAATGAAATCATTAATACGATCAACACATCCGGATTAGAACTAGTGAATAACCATATCCACGGAGCAAATAAAAGGACAGAACCTAATAGAATAGTTGGAATCGAAAGGTCTTTTTCTTCTATTACAATTTGATCTCCTGAGATAAGTAGTTTTTTATCAAGGCTCAGGGTTGTCGCAATCGATTTCAGATCTTCGATCTTGTTACTTTCTATATCTATCTGGAACATCACATTACTATTAAAATTAAAAAATGAAGTAGAATCTGGAATGGTTGAGGTTTCGAATCTAAAAATTAATTTTTTCTACTCCAAGCCTATGACATGTTTTGTCAAAACAAGGTTATTTTTTTAAAAAATATCATCTGTAATAACCTATTGGCTCGTGCAATTATAAGTTAAAAGTTATATAAAAAGCAAATATCTTTTCTAATAATCGAAAATTATGTGATGTGATGGAATTCTTAAGAAACTAAAAATTTTAAATTGACAGTGTATGACAGTCCTGTTTTGAATCTATTTTTTAAGTGATTTTAGATAGTAAATGGGTATTTTGTCTTTATTGATGTGATTTTACTTGTTAACTTCTTTTAATGCCAAATCCTGGTATTGATGAAAAAGATCCTCGCAGAACTTATCCCAGTTTGCTGCTGTTTCAACGATCGATTCATCATTAGATATAAGAGATGAAACAGTCATAAAAGATTCAATTTTCCGGGAAAACTCATTTTTAATTTTATCCGGAGAATGTTGTAGGAGGTCATTGATAAACTCACTTGCCGGATACCATTCCTGTGCTCTTTTCAGGTCATTGAATATCTGGGTCAGTAATACATTTCTTGGTCCTTCCCATAATTCGTTGATGACTGAATCTCTGAATAGCCGGGGCAAAGCAGAAAAATCTTCCATTACTCCGTGGCCACCAAAAAACGACATGGCTTCCCTGATCACATTAGTACAATCCTGAGTACCGGTGATCTTCTGAAGCATGATCAATTCCCTGGTTCTGAACTTTTTCTTTTTATCTTCTATCGAGAGTTGTTTACCTGAATTTGATTTCTCTTTTATTTCCAGAAATTCATTATAAAGCTTGAAAGCTCCTGCTGTGGTTCGCTTTGCAAAGTGCTCTAGCTTTCTCGTCTGAGCTTTGACCAAAGGGAATTCACTGACAGGCATTCCGAAAGCTTCGCGAAACTCACTATATTTTACGGCTTCTCTTACTGCCCTGACCATATATGCAGCCGATGAAAGTCCGACGGTTAACCTGGAGTATGTGAGTACAATCTCAACCACATTGGCCAGGCCTCGGTCCATCGGACCGACAGGATAGGCTACTGCACCATCCAAAGTTATTTCGCAGGTAGTGAGTTCCCTTGTTCCCATTTTATCTTTAATACGGTCTATTGTGAAACCATTTCTTTTTTCTTTTTCCTTATCACCGGGTAACCAGGAAGGCATTACAAATACCGCAACCTTCTCCTCTCCACGTGGTTTGGCCGTTACCACCACATAATCTGCATGGGTGGCAGAACAAAAGAACTTAGATCCGTAAAGCTTCCACTGACCATCTTCTTTTACAGCTTCAACCTTGTTAGCCGGGATATCAGAACCACCTTGCTTTTCTGAAATGTATTGTGCACCGATACCGAGTTCTCCATCGATACCTTCTTTGCAATGTTGTAAAATTCTTTTGGTTTCCGGTGAATCAGCAAACTTGTTTAATAGCTCGACCAGTCCTTCGGTACAAGTTACCGGGCAAGCAATGCATGATTCGCCATTTTCATAGATCAACATCATTTTGATCAGTCGTACCCAATCGGATTGGTCATCAGAAAAAAGTTTTTCTCCATAGACCTCCTTTTCCATTTCTTCCACTTCATGAGGCCTTACGATCCGGTCAATTCTGTTATGGTAAGCATCATAATGAGTTAAGAAGGGACGTTTTTCCGGTTTTGAGATTCTTTCAGACAGGTCTCTCCACCGATAGGATACCTTTTGAGATATATTACGGGCTTCCTTATCCGCATCTTCCCAGTCTGTTCCTGCGAAATGCTTAAGCACTTTCTGTAAAAAGTGGTCATCAGTATAGTAATTAAATTTATCGCGCCATTGCAGGTACTCATCAAAGCTATATTGGTTGTTTCTATCAGGTAGGGACATGATCTTTTTAGTAAATAATATACGGTTATTAGTTACAAAATCAAAAATGTCGGATACTGATAATGAGTGTTTTAAACCAGTATTCTTAGTCGAGTTCGATAATGGTTTTTTCTGATTTGATGTATTCGGATGTCTTTTGCTCGATCTCCCTGACAGAATAAATTACCCATCCCGAATCGTGAATTCTCGAAGCTGTCCAGGTGGAATAAACGGGTTGCTGATCAGAGTTCTGGGTAAATATTTTCTTGATTAGTTCCTCATTCGCTTGTTGTTCTTTTTGTAATATGTAAGTGTAATCTTCCAGATCGACATCATCAAGCCATACATAGGTAGTGACCTGGGCTTCTTCCTCTTCCAGAGTGTGGAAGCCTAAAAGTTCGGCTTCAAATTCATAGGATTCTTTGTAGATAAGCTCTGAGCCGTGGAATTCATGAAACTGATTGATCTTTTCACGGGTGTTTTTTTCTATTCTATCCGACAGAGCCTGGTAAGACAGGGCTATATCATTCATTTTTTCAAGTGAATCAACCTTTTTGATCAGGTTAGCCTTAACTTCTTTGGTGTTGATCAGCTTTCTTAGCTTACCGTATTCATCTGTATAATATTTAAATGTCAGGCCTTTCATCATTGAGTCATGAATTTTGTTTTCCTTATTACCAGGTCCGCTTTCAACATTTTCAAAGTTCCACGACATGAGGTAAGCAGATTCAGATGAATCGATCACTGAAATTGCTACATCGTACTTGATGATCAGGTAAGAAGATGTATCACCGTCTTTTAGCGTCATTCTTTCCTCATGGATCGTGTAGTACTGAGTTTCGTTAAGATTCCAGTAGCTGATTACCTGGACAGAAGAATCAGCAGGATTGATTTGAGCCGATACAGTGAGCACTGAAAAGATGCAGGTAAGAAAAAGTAAAATGTATTTCATGTTGTTAGTAAAACAGAATGACGATTCAATTTATTCAAAAATAGCCACAACTCTTGCCGGGGCACCCGAAGCACCGACGATCTTTAATGGGAAAACCGATACTTTGAAACCAGTATAGGGTAGAGCATCGAGATTTACAAGTTGTTCCATATGGCAATATTCCTTATCCTGGCCTACCAGGTGGGCTTCCCAGAAAAGATCGGGATCATTGGTTTCCTTTGCCTTTTTGATCATGTATGGAAGAGGTAGATCCCATCCCCAGGCATCGATACCCATTACCTTAATGCCCTGGTCGATCAGCCATGCTGTGGCTGCGGCACTCATTCCTGTTCCTTTTTTATGAAAATCTTTGGTGCCATTGAATTTATCCCTGCCGGTTTTGATAAGAACGATCATTCCGGGTTTTATTGCCAGGTCATTTTTATCAAGAAAAGTTTTTATGTCTTCCACAGTGATGGGGTCGAAGTCTTTTTTGTGTTTCATATCGATGACGAGTCCTTCGCCATAGCACCATTCGAGTGGTATTTCGTCAATTGTCTTAGCCTTTTCACCATTAACAGTAGGAGAGTAGTGCCATGGTGCATCGATGTGAGTGGTGGAATGGATACCCATTTTTTGAATGGTGTCATCAGCCCATCCGGTAAAATTTTTTGGAAATAGCCTGAAAGGCAGACCTAGTAATCTGATCAACCACTTCGCTTTGCTATGCGGTTTGTGCTTGATTTTGACCTTCATAAACCAGGGGTCGTTTTTATTGTATTTTATAGGTTTGGAAAGGTCTACTATTTTCATGGTACTGATGTTGGTTGGATGAAATAACAAAGATATGGTTTTGATTGAGAATGGAAAATTTGATGGAAAGTAAGGGGTTTTATTGCAGAGATTAAATCCCTTCATTTCTTCAAAAGTCTGAAGTTACACTTACGTTAAACTCCGAACAGCCGAGTCTGGGTGGAGAGATTATCGATAAAGAGAAATGTAGTTTCTTAAATTCTAATTTGTTAATCCTGACGATGTTCAATGTAGGGTTTGAAATTCTCTCTTTTAAGTTGATTAGTTATTTTAATTAATTCTCTATTTAATTCGTCGATACTTTTGAGACGATTTTTTTTGATATTAAAAGAGAGTTTAGCTGATAGGATTTTATCGTTGTTAAAAACTTTTTTCCATTTTATGTAATTGTCAGATTTAGGATTTTTATTCTCAAATAGGATTTGAAAATCAATATTATTAGGAGTGTTTTGGTTTACATCGACGATTACTTGATAATCATTTATTCTATTTAATAGGATTATGTTAGTGAAATCATAAATTTTATTTTTATTGATTTCATAAGATTGAAAACCGATAGAAGTAAGTTGATTAAAGGGGAAATGGGTTAATGCTTTGTTTCTTCTTTTTTGGTTAGTCATCCAAATAATGATAAATAAAAAGAAGATAAGCAAGGTAATGGTGACAACAAATACAGCTGCAATTAAAAGGCTTTTAAAGGTTGACTGTTCCTGTGGTATTTTGGCAAAACTGTAAATTATTGCCATCATTATCGAAAATAATATGACGATAAGCAGTAACCAATTTTTTATTTTTTTACCATTTAGTCGAAAAAAATCTCTAATCATAAATAGTTTTTAATATTTTGATGGATGGTAAAATTGTGTGTGGCAATATCTTAAATGTCTGTATAAAACAATTTGTGAATTAATTTCTATTTTATTTTCATTATCATTTTATCAATTATATATCCACTTAGCATTAGAATTGTGATGCTTCCCGGGATAAATATTAAAGAATAATATTTGAATAGGCCAAAATTCTTCACATCCATATTCGAGGTAGATAAAAAATAAAATCCAACTACTAATAATTGTTGAATTCCATAATTCAAAATGTCTTTTTTGATCTTAGGCAGATTCTTATTATCAAGTTTAAGGTAGTGTGGAATTTTGTAGGATCTATAAAAAATGGCAAATGCAAAGTATATCCACCAAGGGAGAGAGTAGATTATATTCTGAAAAGTGTCCAATATATTTATAATTAAAAGGCTAAAGTATTAAAAAGTACCCCCTGTTTAGAGTGTTCTGCAATGCAACTTCAAATCTTTTTATGAAATGCAGAGTCTGTGACTCGCTATTCTAAAAAATAAAATGATCGGGATACATTCCCTGCTATTTATTAAAAACCTGAAGTTACGCTGTCTTTAAGCTCCAGACAGTAGAGTGAGGTAATTTAATTGTAGTACGTAAATATCAAATCCAAAAATAATTTTCTGTATATAATATTTTGAAATTTATTTTCCGGTATTTTATCTATTGAGTTCTTTAGGTGAGGACTTTTAATATCGGTCATACCACCTGCTTCGTATTCATTAAATGCTAACACAAAATCATATTGCCAGTTTTTTTTATCATAAAGTTTTAGTCTCTCGTATAAAATTCCATAGCAATTTATATGAGAATTTATTGGAAACAATAATATTGGATTAAAACCAATTTCTGTTTGGAATTCCTCAAAAAACTCATTGGGTATTTCTTTATCTAACAATTTAGAATACCCACTCTTACTTATTTCTTCTAAAAAACCATCTCTAATAAGTTTATTTTCGAGCAAGTGATGGATGTTAATTTTTTGATATAGTAGAGTATCTCGTTGGTAGTTATTTACTAAATTATTGTAAGCTTCATTTGTACAGAATTCGAATTTTTGATCAAAAACTAAATCTTTTTTCGATTTTACGGAAGAACATGAAAAAGTAAGTATTAGAAACATTGTATAGATTATATTTTTCACCATTCTATATCGAATTAATAAATTCATTCTCTTTTAATTTCTGAAGTACTGAGATCATTACTTCCCGGGGTTTTGTTAAATACTCAAGTTCTTTTGGTTGATATTTGGTTTGAATCATGAATACATTCTGTCCGTATTTTATATACTGATTTTGATGTTTATTAAATTCCTTAACTGACAGTCTCAAGTCAGGAAAGAATGTTGCTATATTTTTGATTTCTTCCAATGGTAAGTATTCCTTAATTTCAGGATCAGAGAATTCAATCTTTGATTTATCAGATGAATTAAATAATCTTTTCCATAAAGAGTTTTTCTCAACTTTCAAGGTCCATTTATGAGATGCTTCGATAGGGGAGACTATTGCAAGTCTGTTTCCTACACGGAATGATGAGCCAATTTCAGCAGATTTATTGAATTTGTTTTCATAGTAAATGTTGAATCCTTCAAAAACTTCGGAAGCTCTGTACAACTCCTGCTTTCCATAAAAGTAGTTGTTCTCCTTACTTTCGTCTTTTAGGTTATACTTCCTGACAAATAAATTCCAATTCTCATGTATTTTTTTCCAATTCAATTTTCATCTGTTTAAGCTTGAGTCCTTTTTAAGTGAATATTACTTTATGACCATGATACTATCTCTTCATTTTATTAATAGTCATAATTTATGCATTAATTATCTTCAGATAGTAGTTTCATTACTTTTCAGCTTCATCCTTTAATCCATCCTCAACTTCTTTAGTTGTTTTATATTTCCATCCACAAAACCACCACCCAAAAGCCCGGACTCCTAAATAAAAAACTGGTGTCCACATAAACCCGGATTCTTTTAACATATTATAAAAAATGCGATCAGCTTCTTTACGAGTTATTGGCGCACATCTTTTGTATTGGTATAACACATCGTGAACCATCGAAGCATAATAAGTATAGGGTTTATAATTTCCCTTGCCAAACCTTTTGAGCTTCCCATCAAAATTCCCCCATGTTATATGAAATAAATTCATTTTAGGAGTACAACCATCCCAGGCATAACCATCTTTATAAGATCCCTTGACTGTGATTTTTCCGTCCTTAGAAATGCTAAGCCAATTAAAGTCACAAACGCGATTTTTAAGAATATCAGTGGTATAGGAAAAATCATTTTTTTCTACGAACTTCCAAATTTTATGCTTGCCGTTTTTTAAGCATACTTGTTCTATTTCGCTGGTATAATTAATTTCTTTATTCATGATAAAAAGTGGCAAATTATTTCAATAATGTAGTGAGCATCTCAGTGAATATCTTCTGATTGTTGATATACCTTATTTGATAATTTTAAAATATATGTTTATAGCTCAAAAATCAAAAAATGAGTAATGTTTTGGACGTAAATATTGCCGGGTTACAATCTTATATTTTATATGAAAGCGGAAGTTTTGACAATGGTAAACTATGGCCGTCAGAGAAAGTTATTTTAACCACAAATCAATCGACCAATCAAGTAATTCTGGAAGAAAACTGTAGGATAGCACACTTAATGTTGAAAATCCATAAAATATAAAAATAAAGAACCTTGTATACTTCAATGTTAATTTCCTCGATTTAAAATGCCTTATAAATATTAATTCACCAATCCAGGAAAATGTAAATATAATATTAAGAGTCAGGCCAATTAGAATGTAAATTAAAGGAATTGTTATATAGCCTATAAAAAAACTCAAAAACCCAATAAACAACATGTAAATATTGTATACTATTCTGTTTTTCTCCCACCATCCAATTGTTCCTAAAATGGTAGTAGTTTTTCTTTTAAATAATTTCATTTCTAATTAATAAAGACAATGATGGATGATAAGTCATATAGAAAATTATGTTTTACATAACTATCGTTATTTATTGATAATAATTCCTTTTTTTAATGGTGAGGATACAATCACATATTAGCAAGTTGAATTTTCAAGAAAAAAACCAAAAGTCATCGATAGGTTTTTTATTCCATCTTTTAAGTTGCTCTTCTATCTCTTTTTTCCCTGAAGGAGACGCTACTGCAATTATGATTTGAGTATTTTCTTTAATAAGGACATCTTCATAATGTTCTATTCGGACATCGTATATGTCTCTGCCTATTTTACTTTCATTATCACACACCCAATGAAATTCATCGCCGTAAGATTGTAGAAGCTTGGCCATATCTTTCCCGTTTCTACCCGCTCCCCAAAGCACTAACGGACGGTTTGAATCTCGATCGAGTTCATAAAAAAAGCGCAACTTGAGATCAAAATATCTGTTGTCTTCATATTCTTCCCAGGTACGGGAAATCCGATCTGAGCGATCTCTCCAGTAATGCAAAATTTCATCTATCCCGACAATATTTAAGCCCAGCTTATAGAAGCGAAAGCACAGGTCATAGTCTTCCGGATAAACATCTGAGTTAAATGCTCCTGCAGCATCAAAATCATCTTTGTGTATAAGCCAGCAATGGGATGGAATGACGCACTCCCGATATATTTCCTGGTAATGCAGGCTTTTTTTGGCAACCTCATTCAGCCAGTTTTCATATTTAATAAATCCATCGCCTACTTCCCCTTCATCAACAAAATGCTCAGTTCCGCCGGCTATAACTGTTCCTTTCCCATATTTTAACCACTCATCTACCAGAACCTGTAATTTATAATCAGGCATTTTATCATCAGAATCCATCCTGTTGATCAGGGTGCCTTTCGCCCTTCGATATCCCTCTCTCAGGGTAGGTATCAATTTTCTCTGATCACTATTATAAAACCGAACTCTGGAGTCTTTTTCGGCATATTCCTTTAATATATTCGGGCTATCATCCGACGAGTGATCATTTACGGCTATAAGCTCCCAGTTTTCATAGGTTTGAGCCAAAACAGAATCCAGACAAGTACGCAAATAAGGTTCAGTATCCTTTACTGCCATAATAATACTTACAAGTGGTTGCTCTTTCATTTGCATAAAGTCTGTTCGAAATACGGTTTTATATTGATTTTCTGAAATATAAATCCCTTAAATGGTGTTTTATTTTCCAGTTACGTTATTTACAGTTCCAAAATTACCGGGTAAATTTTTAATATCCTGTCGGAAAAGCAATCTATTCAAATATCTATGTCTTTTTCCTTTGCCGAACCTGCAAAGAAATGATCGTTACATTTTATCAGAATGTTATTTATTGACTTTTCTGCCAAAACATATGATATCATGCCTGATCTTTATTTACTATTCAACCTGTTGAAATAACCTGATATGGCTTTTAGGTTTGATATCATCAGGTATCCGATCAGAATGTTTACGAAACTTAAGACTAAATAGACGTTTTCTCCACTATCTCTTTTCAATCCATATGTGTCTTCTCTTAGTGCTTGATATACTTCTGTCATCAATACCGATGCATTTTCAACAATTAAAAATCCACCCAGGATAAAGACTGATAATTTTAAAATCAATTCCGAATCTAAAGAAGAAAAGTCAATTCTTTCATCGTCAAAATGTTTATCCAGGTTTAACAGATCTACTATTTTACTTGCTTTATAGATCAATAAATAAAAAAACATCCCGATGATTATGACTGATATCAATCCTATTGAGACTGAGTAAAAATCACTTTGGAAAAGAATAAGTGAAAACGCAGATACTGTTGATGAAAATAAAGTTGATATTAAAGTGTAAAGGCCAAATATTTTGATAATCAAGATGAAAAAATCTCTTTTTGTCATAGTTGTAGATTTTACTTTCTGTGTATGATCGGTGTTATGTAAGGATATGAGACGTACACCAAATACCTGTTTATTTTAATGGTTTTATATTCTTTTTCTCAAAATAGGGATCTAATCTTTGAGCAAGTTTGACCCAATTTTTATGAGGCACCATCGGATACATATGATGTTCCAGATGATATAAATGATCGAGGGCGATTATCGAATAGAACTTTCCTCTAAATAACTTTGTCTGATGCAATTCATCTTTCCCTTTGGGATTATGGACAAGGTAAGAAGTGATGAATGGAATGATCCAGCTTCCTGCAATGATCAGACCGATATAAACAATGAATACATAATTATACTTCATTGACCATATTCCAGCTGAAATAATAATTAGAATTAATAGTCCTTCCAGCAGAATAATATTTCGAATTCTTCCCGATGTTTTTGACAAGGCCCAGAAGTAAATTTTGAACTGAAAAATAACACCTTCCAGCAAACTTCTAAAAAATGACATACCTGAAGCTTGTCCTTCGATATCTTCTTCATGGGGGAAAATCTTATGGTGATTTAAATGACTTTGTCGATAAGCGTGTCCACTTCTTAAAGAAATCAGTTCGATAAAACTTAGTAGAAAATCATTTAGTTTAGGATTGATCTTCAAGTTCATATGAACTAAGTCGTGCGATGTCGAACCATATGTAGTAAAACTCATTGCAATGGTAGAAAGAACCGCTAACACCCAATAGCCATGAAATGCAAAAACAAAATATAGAACAAAGAAAACCAAGGGTTGGGCAATGGTCTGAATTACTTTAAAACGGCTCAGGGTCAATAGATCCCGCCCTAATTCATTAATTGTTGGTTTCGAGTCTGTCATTATTTTGTGTCATGCTTTGGTGAGTCAGGATTAATCCGATAAAGGCCATAATTGCTCCTAAATATGCAGGTGCTAAATGTGTAAAGCTCAAATAATCAATCAGAAAATGAACCCCTATACCTGAAATAAATCCAACTGAAAGTGAAAGGAGCAAAATTTGCCATAGGTTTTTTGTTGGGGTACCTGACTTAATTATAAAGAAAATAGTCAGTCCGATACTAAACAGCCCACCGCCAAAAGATGCCCGGTCATGAGCAATTAATGGGGTCAACCTTGGGTTTATTTCAACAAAATCACCTGTACACATTGTCATATATTCAAGGTCTTGTGGTACGTAAACGAACGTCATCCCGACAATCATTATAACAAGACCGCCAAGTGTGATCCCTATTGATGTTATATAGAGGAACAAAAAACCAATCCCTGTTTTTGATTTAAAATCAATTTTATTAGTGGTGCTTTTAAGTGAATTAAAAGAAGGCTTTTTATCAAAACTTTGGTAAGATTTATATAGACCTAAGTAGAATACGGGAATTAACAGGAGTGATGCATATCCATGGTAGGAATCAAAATATCCATAGCCTAGATAGGTGAGGAAACTGGCAAAGCCTAAAAGTCCGGAAATAAAGAATACCCACCAGGCCCATTCTTGTTTTAACCTCAAGGGAAATTCAGATAACCAGATGTACAGAGCGCCAATTGAAATTAGTGTTCCTCCGAAGGATATTCTATCATGAAACATGAAATTCACGATGTTTTGATTCACTTTACCTAAAGTTTGGGCATCCATCCCTAAATAGCTGGTATCATGAGGCAGGAATTCACCAATAAAAGATTGAACGGTAACAAATACTCCTGAAAAGACCAATATTATTCCTGTGAAGGTCAGCAAATTTTTGCCTTCTGAAAACAGGGTTTCAAATATGCCACGCTGGTCTGCTTTATTCATTTTAAATTGGTGTCAATGGTTTTATGATATGCGCTTAATAAATTTTATAATCCATTTATTTTAACACTTTAACTACATTATCCAGGTATTCGACAACCAGCTTTATTTCTATTTTGTTATTTGGTAAATAATTATCCATTTGATCTCTTAATTCCCTGAAAAACTGAATTGCTTCGGTGTCATTTTCCATTCCCTCCATTACTGAAATAGAGATTTCATATTTGCTCCCATTTTTTACAACGTAAACATATTTGGCTACTGATAAATCAAAAAATCCGGTGTTGAAAAATGCTTCGGCAATTTCATCTACTTCTTTTTCTGAGATATTAGTGTTATCAAAATCAATCTCGTGTTTAACAGCAACTCCGTAAGTCTTAGTCGTGATGTTGGCCTGCTCTATTGAGTCGGCTAAAAAAGCAATAGAAAATATTGGTACAATTGTAATTAATGCTCCAATAATTCCAACTGCTATTACTTTTCCCCAGCCATAAAATACACCTCCCTGGTTTGTGTATTCTTCTACTTTTTCTTCCTGTATTTTTTTAAAGAGTGCGAATGTAATTGCGGTATATACAATGGGGATGATTTGATTAGGAATAGTGATGTTTTCAGGAACCAGGAATATTCCACCAAATAAGATAATGGTTACAATGATAGCAATTACCCAGGTGGGCTTAACTTTTTCAGGTTGTCCTAGTGCTTTGAAATTTTCTGCAAACAAATATCCTGCGACTAGCGGTCCACCTAAAAATGTTCCTACCCAAAAAGCTCTGTCTTTATATACTTTTGCTGTTGGAATTGTAGAGTCAATAGTTTCTGTCATCTTTGTAATCGGTTAAAACGATAGCATAAGAGGAACTCAGAGTCTCTTATTACTTTTAAAAATATCGTTGTTTTATTGTTAATAAATCCTATTTAATGCTGACGAAGCTTTCGTTTGTCAGAATCTGCGACAATAATAGCTGTTTCCAGTTCAAAATCAAAAAATCTATTTGTTTATACTATAGGGTTTATGTTAGTAACCAGTTGAAATCGTTTATTGAGTAATTAGTTAAAGGCTCAGGGTTAACTACATGGGTGATCGGAGGTGATATGAACTATGACTGATTCTATAAAAAATGGGAAATGAATCTTTTACTCAATCACATAGTTTGAGAATAAAGATAAAAAGGCCAGCCTGGAGGAAATCCTTTAGCAATTATCTGATATGGTTATCAATTATTTTCTAGTTCTGATTCGATATTTACCCATTTTATTTTCCAGGAATCATCTCTATCGTCAATAACTGTGAAAAAAAGAAATTTATCATCCGGTGTTACATAAGGATTTCCCTGACCCTTAGTATTAATATTTTCGTTTAGTTTTTTCGTGTTTGTCCATTTACCAGAGCCATCCTTAAAAGTGATCATTAGATCGAGATCTTCACCGATTGAAGCGAAAATCAGGTAATCCTCCGAAGGAGAAACATAGGGAGTGCATTTCCCTGAAGGTGTATCAGCGATAATTGATGCTTTTTGTGCCGGTTCAAAAACACCATCTGTATTTTTTGAAAGGTATATATCCATATCACTGTAATCCAAATTACTTGCATGAAAGTACATCGTTCCTGAATTGGATATAGTTGGGTGAGAAACTAGCTTATTTGCCAGGTTGGGAATATTTATAAACTCGGGAGTGCTCCATTTTCCGTTAACTTTACTGGATCTCCATATATGCCATGTCTCAGGTATTCCTTTAACTTTAGTTGGTCTGGTTGAACTAAAGTAAAGAGTATTGCCGTTCGGGGCAAAGCTCATTCCATGTTCGCTATATTCACTATTAAAAAATGCTTTTTCTGGTTCAGACCATTGACCATTTTGCTTTCTTTGAACGTAAACGTCAAACTGTTCAAATTGCCTGTCAGATATTGTGTAATAGTATTCATCTAGAGAAGGACTGAATATTCCCTTGTGAATAATAAAATCATTAGGAATGTTGTAGGTTTGAAATTCAATTGGGGTACCTTCCGGAATATTGTCAGTTAAAAAATCCACCTTAAAATTTTCTGATTTATTTTCGCAGCTCAGTGCTGATATTGATAGACATGCGATAAAATAAAGCTTTTTAATCATTTAATTAATGTCAATAGTATTATAATCGCTCATTGCTTTATATATAAACAAAGATCGTTTTTCTTTGATGCAATCTATTTTATAATGTTAGATCCTTTGTGCTTAAATTAAAATCGTGTGTGTTCTGAAGGTAATTAAATTTTACAGGCGGGAAGATAACTTCGTTTCCTGATCAATCAGCCGTTACTCTATCACTCTACTCCGGTAATATTTAATGCCTTTCTTAATAAATGAAACTTATTCTTTCAAATACAACTTGAACAGGAAAAATGAAATTAAGCCATCTATAATTAGTAAACCGCAAATTGATGATAAAATTCTCCAGGTTTCGTAGTTGCCAACTTTCCGGTAAGTACAAAAAGTACAACTAAAATATTGATAACTAACAAGGAGACAATTGGAAACATTAAGGCAAATTTGTTTTTCATTTTAATTATCTTCTAATCCTGATGAACTCGTATAGTCGTTTTAATGTAATAGGTTGACCAATCTTTATTAATAGCGAAAAATAATTATCGAAAGGTCAATTTCAAACTTTCCTTATCCGTTTATCCGTTAGTAATCGGTTAATGTTGGCTGAATCGTAAATTTCTGAGGGTTTAAATAGGAACTGGGTTTATTCTTCGCAAAAATGTTGTTTCTTATTACCAACTATACAATGAAAGCTATGACGATTTTTCTATCCTGAAGGACATCACAATCATCATAGCTATTGTAAATCATCATCCTTAAATATTATTAGGCGCTTTCAATGCCATCCCGATCAAAGACCTTGTGAACATAGTACACAGGCTGCCCCTGCACCCGTCTTCTCAAATCACTTGCCCATTTCATAAATGCCCAGTAACGATAACTCTGCGGGGCTTTCACTTCGTCGTCTAATTCAACAGCGAGAAATGTTCTGAAATCACCGTTGTAATACTCTCTGATGCTTGTGCCTAATTCATCAATTGTAGCTGGTAAGGAACCTTCTCCCGGCACGATTGCCGACTGGTCTGTATCCATATCATTTTGACCATCCCATGGGCGAACAGGAGGGAGGTAATATTTACTTCTCCAGGCTTCGTACCTGGCCAGCATATAGTCCAAATGATGAGTGAGGAATTCAGTTCCGGTCACTGTGGTCGAAAATGAGTTTGGAATATTGTCCCTGGTCCAGTGTATATGGTTTTTAGCTCCGGCTATTGGAGGAACACCAAGTTCCCCGGTGCCTAAATCTCCATATACAAGCTCATTTACAAAGTCGATGTAGTTGTTTCCTGTGGCTGCCATAATATCATGTTTGTTTTGGTTTGATTATTCTTTACCCGGTGATCAGGTATGGTGCGATTTTATTAATGCATTTAGATAGTATAAAATGCATATTTATTATTCTTGTTTTTTTGAATATGTCCTGGTGTTAAAATCGTTGATGAGTTTTTAATATCAGGATTATTCTAAAGAGAATAAATACCCAATGTTGGGTATTTCATTGGTAAGATGTCATTTAGAGATTTAACCCTTTAATTAAAAAATATTCTGAGTTAAGGGGGTAGCGAAAGTGTTGCAAAGGATAGAATACAAATCCTTTCATTTTGCAACACTGTCATGGAGATATAATAAGTATATGAACTATTAATAAAATTTGTTTTATAACTTTAATATCTCTATGCTTACCAAAACCCACTAAAAAAACAGGCTCATGAGTGAATCGAAAATAGAGATCTCCGGAAGTTACTTAATAAAGGCTTTACTAATTGTCGTTGGAATTACAGCAATTTTCTATCTGGGTGCTGATCTGTTGATGCCAGTGTTGATTGCTGCCATAATCGCTGTTTTATTAGATATACCAACCAAAAAATTAAAACAATGGGGCCTTCCAAACTGGCTGGCCATAACCATATCTATTTTACTGATGATTGTCGTTTTTTCTTTATTAACCTGGTTGATAGGCTGGCAGGTGAGTACGATAACCGATGATTGGCCAACCATAAAGGAAAAGGCAACAGAAAAACTGAATAGTTTTACAGAGTGGGCTAATCAGACTTTAAATTGGAATATTAAGAATTACATTGAGAATAACAGGAATTTGGTCAATAAGCTGGAAGGGCTAGCAGGTGCTTTCCTTTCGTCATTCACAAGTTTATTGTCTCAATCACTCCTCGTACTCGTGTACATTGTGCTTTTTTTAATGCAGAAACAGACATTTATCAATTTTTTTCTAAAAAGTTCTTCCAATGAAACTGCAATGAAGTCTCTTTTAAGTAACTCTTCAAGTACTATCAATAACTATTTACTGGGTAAAAGTAAGGTCATGATTTTTTTGTTCGGTATCTATTATCTTGGCTTTACAATTGGTTCGGTTCCCTATGCATTATTTCTAGCTCTTTTCGCTGCACTTTTTTCAATTATACCTTATATAGGAAATATTATTGGAGGAGGTATTGCAGTGATCCTGGCTTTTTTATACTCAGGGACCACCCCGGCGCTGATTGTAATAGGAGTAATGACTGTGGCTCAACTATTTGAAAGTTATGTTCTTACACCTTGGATTATCGGGGATGAAATCAATTTAAACCCATTTATCACTGTTTTTTGTATTATTCTCTTTTCTACTATCTGGGGAATAGTGGGAGCGATTATTGCCCTTCCGGTCACCGGAGTTTTAAAAGTTATTTTTGAGCATACTAGAGGTATGGAAGCTTATACTTATTTATTGGAAAAGAAGTAATGTGGAAATGAGGTAAAAATATAGATAAGTGTGAAAAAGCATCTTGTTCTTAAATTTTATGTTACCAAATTATCAAAATGATTAATTTGGAATTTTCACCGACTATTTCTGAGCCAGCTTTTCTTCCAGCACCGTAATTTTATCTTCTAACTCTTTTTTCTGTCTTTCCAGCTCTTCCTGGGTAGCTTGTAACTCTTCCATATTTTGCCGCATTTCTTCTTCCTGTGATTGCAGAATCTCTTCATTTTCCTTACTGATCTGCAGCAATTTTTTGTTTAAAATATTTGATTTACTCGTGGCTATTTCTGATCCAAGAGTTAGAGCAATACGCTCCAAGAATTCAATATGATGATCTAAATAGAGCTCAAAAGAGGCCATCTCGAGTGCTCCCAACGTTTTCTCATCTGTTTTTATCGGGACAATAATCAGATTTCGTGGCAGGCCTTCACCAAGCCCAGAAGTAATATTGATATAATTATCAGGAATATCTTTGTATAATGCGATTTCACCCTCTCTGAATGCTTCGCCAATTAGCCCGACGCCTACAGGGATGCGTTGATTTTCAAATTTTTGTTTGTCGTAAGCGTAAAGGCTTGTTAATTCTAAGTAAGGATCGTCTTCTGTTTCATTTAACAGGTAAAGCCCTCCCTGGTTGGAATTAGTATATTTTACTATGTAGGAGATCACTTTAGTTGAAAGCATATCAAAGTCTTCCTTATGTTCCCGAACCAGGTCTGAAAAATTAGCGACACCTTCTGTGACCCATTTGCGTTTTTCTTCTTCTTTATTGACCTCGATGAGTTGATCTCTCATCTGAAGGAGTTCACCAGCTATGGTGCCGGAATTTTCAGCTCGTGCCTGTTCGTCCATTCCCTCCCAGACTACATCGAGATTTCCTTTGGTGATACTTTGAATAAATGTGGAAGCTTTCTTTAGATTGGCCACTATTCTATCTATTATTTCACCTTGCTTAAGAATGTTTTTGCTGCTTTTTCTGTTCCCATTTTCTTTGAATATATATCGTTGGTTACTTTGTTCAAGATTTTTAAATAATCTTAAAATTCTTCTTTCCTGTCGAATGATTCTTATTAATGCGATGATTAATACGGGAATTCCCAGGGCAATTGTAAAAATCTGTGAGGCGGTAGTAATGTTTTTAATGCGATTATACCGTGCTGTGGCTTCCGCATTTAACTCGTTAATATAATTTTCAATATTTTCTACGATTGGACGAGAAGAAATATATAGCTCAAATCCGGGATCTGACTCGAATAATTGTACCGCTTCATCATATTTTTCGTTTTTAACAAAGTTGATCCCACGGCTAACTAAGCTGGCATATCGCTCGGTCTGATTTTCAAGAGTTTGAACTTCATCCATATTTGGGTAATCAAGTTCTTGAAGTTTATTTTCCAGTGTGATAAAATTGTCTTGATATTGCTCCATTGCAATATCATAAGGCTCAGCAAAATTTTCTTTTTTCATCATATGAAAACCCCTTAAACCCAAATCCATTAGGTTGATAAAAAGAGTATTTGCTTCGAGCATTTCATTCACCTCCCGGTATGCCTCTTCTGTTTCGCGTTTTTCTTTAAATGCCTGGTCTCCATAAAATGTCATCAGAGCATTTTGGATGATTAGAAGTCCTACAAGCACGATACTTACCGTAAAAGCATATCGAAGAAAAAATATCCTTACTGATTTAAACATTGGATTAATTCTGTGATTGAGGTATTTTGAAAATTATGATTTTACTAAAAAAACAATTTAACAAATAATCTTTAGGTTTATGATTTATAATAAGTGAAAAAAATGGGGCTGTAATAAAACTCCTATTTTCGTTAAAAATTGAATTGAATGCACGATTGCATTACCCTAATGATTTTATTTTTGAATAAAACTTTTTTTGATTAAAATTTCCCATGTCCTGTTGAGATTGATTTCTATCCAATATACGTTTGGATTCCTATCATCCTTTAAATTCTGGCCAAACCACAGTTCTAAAACCAGTTTAATAATTACTAATTAACTTAGTGATGTTCTTATTGGTGATCTCAGACATGATTTCTAATAGCTCCTCATTAGAAATATCTTCACGCTCCTCAATTTCTTTAAGGATTTTAATTAATGATTCATCGTTATTTTCAAATAAATCTTTGAAAAACTTAAAAGCTCTTCCGTATTGACCTACTTCGTTATAATAAATGAATTCCGAACCGTACAATTTCCCTTTATCCACATGCTCTATCGGTCCATTAGCTCTCCAGTCTAAAAGGTTGCCATTTTTAGCAAACCTGGAGGCAGCGGTGAGTCTTTTATCTATAAAATAACTTTCAGCTTCTTTTGGTGCAATAATTTTGCAGTATTCATAGGCAATGTATTCAGACAAGCCGTCTCTAAACCACCTAAACTTGTATCCTTTTAGATTATATTTTTGAACTAAAGTTCCTTCAATTATTTCATGCGAAAAGGTGTGTCCTATCTTACTGGTCAAATTAACATTATTGATACTATCTGATTCGTATAAACCCATAGTCCAGGGGATGTCTCTGTTTTTACCTATGATTACCGTGTTATTTGAATTGATTGTCGTTAAAAAAAGATTTTCCCGCTCAATATTGTTGATTTTAAATTTGTTAGTCAGTAGGCTATCCAGATGCTCGAAGAGTATAAGAGATAATTCACTTTCATTTTTTAGTTCTTTATCATAGTATATTGTATAACCAACATTACTTATTGAATCAGCAGTTGAATTATCCAGAACATTTAAGTTCTCAATGTTATTTACAGGGTCATCTCCAAAGATTTCTTCATTTTTATATGAGGCTCTTGTTATTACAGGAAATTTATGAGGACGGATTCTGTTTATCTTTGTTATTTTTGCCCCTTCATTAGTTAATTTATAAGTGATTTCAAGATCATCTGAATCATAATTTTCATAATGTTTCACTCCCTTTATGAAAACTAACGAGTCATTAATATCCTTGACATAATTAACATCTATTTTTGATATACTAGCTGATAATTTAAAATTCAGGTAAGAATATAGAGAAGTAAAGGAGGTGTTGATATCACTACCTTCGAAATGAAAATCTTTTGATAAATAAGGTTTGATTAAGTCATAATTCCTCTCATTTATTGATAGCCTAATGCTTTCTGTGATTTTTCTTTCAATGTCGTTCGGTTCCCGTCTATTACAACTCATCAGTATGAGGATTGCCGACAAAGAAATAATTATTCTCTTCATGTTGTGTAGATCTATTTGGCTATAACATGGGTATCTAAGCCACCGGGTGACTTTCAAGACTTACTATAACTATCGTTGTTTTGGTTGTTAATAAATTCCTGTAAAAGTCAAAAATACCTGCTTTCCAATCATAATCAAACTTTTTCTTAAATTTATACCTGTTAGAATAAGTTTACTAATGGATAAGAAGAGTGGAGGATTTTTGAAGAATATAAAAGCACAAGATCAATCTTGTGCTAGTAGGCGCTAACAGGGCAGATTTCAATTTAATTTTACAGGTTCTACTTTAAATCCGTTATATCTCAACTGTTCAAGAAGCCCGCATTTTCTGGTTAAGTGTAAATAGCCCACTGCGATAAAAACATTGTTGGTTCTTAATAAATCAGGGATTTTTTGCATCCAGTTAATGTTTCTTTGAAATATCAAAATGTCTTTATTACACTCTTCATCGAATTTGTAATCTAAGTCAAAATTCCTGTATCGGTTTGTAAATGCACAAGGACTCAAATCAGGGGTTTCTGTTGTTAGTTGATTTATCCAAAAACTAATTGTTTTACGTTCACTCTTCCAGGAAGGATTATTTTCTTTTTTTATTAAACTTAATTGCAGAGTATCTGTCTCCAGTCCAAATATTTTAATTCCTTTTTCTTTTGAAAGGTGAATAAGGTAATTATCAAAATGATTAAAGTCATCAGTACCATGTACCGTCTTACACTTAGTTTTTATAAATACTTGTCGTAATTTTAAGCTTATTTCTATAGGTTGAAGCTTATATAGGTCAATTTCCCAGCTTTCTGATATTGATTTTAATTTTTCAAAATCTTTTTTCTTTAGTTTTTTTTGATTTCCAGAGATTATTCTCTGGAATTAATCATTTTTTGAGTGTTCTTTATGTCGATTATTGATTCAAATACTGCGAGTTCAGAACTGTATAGTAATTCTTTAATTACAGGAATTGAATCTACAAATGAATTACCAAATTGATGATGGGTCCCAATGATGAATGAGGTTTTCTGATTTAGAGTATCTGAAACTTTCCAAATAATTGTGTTTTGACAAATAGCTATTTGTGACATTGTCAAAAAAAGGATAATAACTACGTATTTCATTTACTCTTAAATATAATTTTCGTTATAGCGACCTTTAAACTAATGTAAAAATTGTGGTTTTTAATTACTTTAAAGTCCAATACGATTAAAATCGGTTTAAAGGCACAAAATTTACGTTAATCAGAAATCATTAATAATTTAAATATTGATTGATGCGATATTATTCTACTAGTTTTTTTAATCCCCTGGCAGTTTTCTTATCATAGCCCTCTAATATTTGAGTTAACTCACCATTTTCATTAATTATGTAAAAGGTTGGCCACAATTTGCGATCCAGATAGGTTGCTGCATATCCGAATTCATCCCAGAGGTTTGTCCATGATATTTTACTTTTTTGATCTTGATGAGAATTACGCCAGGTTTCTTTGGTTTCATCGTCCCAAATAGTCACGATTTCAATTTTGTTTGTATTTAATTCCGAAAGTTGTTTCAGAAGATCGATACTCGCAATCGAATATGAACAGCCGGATGAAAACAAGGCAATTACCTGGGGCTTATTTCTGTCAGTTACCACTGAAATAAGCTCACCATCTTTATTGGGTAGTTTAAAGTTTTCAATTCTGTCCCCTTTTCTCAAAGGAGTCTTTTTCTTTGCCAAAAGATAACTTTCTATGCGTTTAACGTAAATAGTATTTTTATACTCCTGATCAATTGATTTCATAATTTTTTCCAAGTCTGACAAAGAAATGTTTTCTTTATTCTTGCTGGCAAAGTAGAGACTTGGTAGCGTATTTGGATTATTTAGTATGAGTTTTATTTGTTGATTATCATTCACGCCTTCAAGTTTTTCAGAAGTTGTCTGAAAGGGCATTGAGTCTTTAAATTGATATGATTTATTAATCCAGTCCAGCTCAAGAAACACGCTGTCTTTGTCTGACCAAATTAAGGGTGTTTGAGGCTCTAATTTGCCATTTTTAGAAATTTTAGAAAGGCTAAAAAAGAATGTTTTCTGATCAATATTTTGTTCAACTGAAAAGGTTCCGTCAGTATTTATTTCTAGGGGGATTGTGCTGTCTTTCAATCGTAAATAGACTAATTCTGATGAATCAAAATTATTAATTTTTCCACTAAAATTAATTGTTCTTTGAGCAGAGATTTGCTGACTCACAGCACTTAATAATACCAATACCAGAAACAGATTTTTCATTTAAATAATATTTAAGGTAACGTTAAATATAACAAACGTTGCTGACCTAAAGGGCAGCTATGTTTTGTTATATAGTGTGTGTGCCCGGCATGGGCAGTTTTTTTTTGGTTTTGAATATACCATAATATTCCAGAGGGTGCAATAGCCTGTCCCGTTTTCACGGGATCCCTTACAGGCGAGTTGGTGAAGCCTGTTAGTAAGTCGCAAAGCCTGTCCCGATTCTTCGGGGCTGGTTTACCGTGAGGTATGCAGTGAAGGAAGCGAGACTACAAAATCCGGTACTGACGAACAGAGCCTGTCCCGCATTCATCGGGAAACGACATACAGAGGCCTGACGAGGAGGGTAAGTAAGCACTACCTGTCCCGTTCTCGGGATCATTGCAAAGCCCGTAACCAACAATCCTTATCTGGTAGATGTCGCAGGGATCGGAGGAAGGAATCTGCCCTTACCCGGGGAGATCTCAAGCTAATATAGTTTGAGAAGTCAGCAGATGCCATAGTACCAACAGGCAAACGAGCTGTCACCGAAACGGATAACGACAGAGGCCTCACAAAGTTGGGAAGGGCTGAACGTCAAACGTGTCTCAATTCGTGTTGGAATGCCAGTAACCTGGGATAGCCCTCACTTAAGCGGACAAGATTAATACTTAATGATAGAGAAAGTACTACATGCGAGAAACCTGACAAAAGCCTACCGCCAAGTGGTGAGTAACAAGGGCGCAGCGGGCATCGACGGTATGAGCACAGATCAACTGGGCGATTACCTCAAACAGCATCGACCTGAAATTATCCTTGATGTGCTAAACCGTAAATACTTGTCAGACCCGATCAAAGGAGTGGAAATCCCAAAGGAGAAGGGCAAAACAAGACTACTCGGAGTCCCTACAGTAGTAGATCGCTGGCTTCAACAGGCAGTTAGTCAACAACTAGCCGCCAAGTTCGAATTGACCTTTGAACCAGAAAGCTATGGCTTCCGCCCACAGAAGAATACTCAACAAACTGTTCGACAAAACCTGAAATATAGGGCAAAGCGAGAGCTTTGAGCCAGGTTGTGCGAAGGGATGGATATCAGGATATAGTCGATATTGACCTGAAGAGTTTCTTTGACGAAGTTCAGCACTACAAAATCCTACAACTGATCTACAATCGGGTAAAATGCCAGACAACCCTTAGGTTGATTAGAAAATGGCTTAGATCACCGATACAGATAAATGGTAGATTGTATAAGCGTAGAAGGGGCGTGCCTCAAGGCAGTCCCCTTAGTCCCCTGCTGTCAAATATCCTGCTTGATCAACTGGACAAGTATCTGAAAGAAAAAGGATATAAGTTCATTCGCTATGCTGACGACTTTAGTATTTATACAAAATCGAAAGCCGAAGCAAACCAGATCAGCAAGGATGTAGCTAACTTCCTAAATGGAAAATTAGAACTACCAATTAACAGGCAGAAAAGTGGGGTAAGACGACCTGGTACTTTTGAAGTATTGGGTCATGGCTTTATGCCGACCTACGAAAAGGGAAAACGAGGCAAATATCAGTTAGTGGCCAAATCATCAGCATGGCAGACCTTGAAACGCAAGCTCAAACTAATTACCAGAAAAACTCTGCCATATAGTTTTCAGGAGCGCATCCAGAAACTCAAAGAAGTATACAGAGGTTGGATAAATAACTTCCGACAGGGCAGTATAAACGCCAAACTCAAGAAACTCGATGAGTGGCTTCGATGCCGACTAAGATACTGTATCTGGCATGACTGGAGGACAGAGCGTTGAGAAATTGTCTGGTAGACAATTTTAGCGATGGGACAGGGTGAAGGGGAGGAGAGCGAAAGCGTAAAAACCTAATCAGATTAGGAATTAACCAAGGGCAAGCCTATGCCTGGAGCCGGACAAGAAATGCGAAGCATTGGCTTCGCCGAATCTATTTTTGATTTGACGAAGCAAATCAACGATTTCATGAATACGATTGAAAACTAAACAATACAATGAATAATGGGAGGGTGGGCAGTTGCTCAAATGCTTCGCATTCATGAACTCCTTTAAAAAATCAATTGAAATAGTGAATAAAGCCCCATCTTAGGTACAACGATTACCGAATCCCGACTCCGAAGAAGAGGCTATGAAAGCATGTTAAACTATTATCAGAGAGTAAAGATCTGATTTGATGAACCGCCGTATATGCTCACGAGCACGAGAGTGCGAAGGGAAGGGCATTGCCCCCGTACGTACGGTGGTGTGAGAGGCGCACCGTGGGCTTATGGCTCACGGCCGTCTACTCGATTGTAGGTAGTGTTTAACTTATCGCTCTATTAAAATGCAAAGCTTTTTCTATCCAAAAATCAAGGTCGTTCTCAACATCAAACCCTTCTGGATCTATGTATAGAAATCCACGCATCACCTTTCCTGTGAAATCCATTTCCCTACTTCCTTTATTGAAAATAAGCTGATCATGTTTGGCTTTTCCCACCCTTACCATTAATCTATCTTTTCCAGTCTTTTTGTCGATATCCAATCCAACACACATTTTATCATTTACCATGAAAATTAGGCCACCCATCATTTTCTTTTCATCTGTCAGGTTAGATTTTGATAAGCGTTGACGAATACGTTCTGCTTGATGTTCATTGTAAGCCATAGTTTTATTTCTTTTCTGATGCCATCTTTAAACCACCTAAAAACTGCTTATTTCCTGAGTTCCATTTTGATTTTAACATTGCAAACATCAACTTCCCCAACAATCCATACTTCATTTCGATGTTCATTTTCTGTATTACTTTGACCTTATCACCAATTTGTTCAAAGGAATAATCATGTTGGAGTTTGTGAACAGGAAATGAGCAAGCTGTTAATGTGTACTCAAGTGCTTTGTTTGGCTTGTAGGTTGTACATTTTTCTTCAAACCAGTTTTTACCATCCAACATATCTACTTTTCTGCTCGCACCGATACCTGATTTTATTTCAGAAGTTGCAGTTGATTTTTTAACAGTTGGGTCGTAAGTGTCCAACTTATCGGTAATCGCAAGTGACTTCCATATTTTATCGATATGAGCATCTATTAGTACTTCGTTTTTTAATGTCCTCATAATTCTAGAGTTTAATTTTCCCAGAGAAGCATAAATCTTCCTTGGAGTAATATTTAATTAAACAGATTCTTTTCTGAACTCTTCGGCATCATAGTAAACCTTGATGCTCATAATTTTTCCATTTTCAGTTTCATACCATTCACTCATATCCAAGGTTATGGTTTTGCCTGTTGGCATTTCTACATCAATCTCCACTTGAGTGATTACGTAATTGTCAATCTCAACAGCTTTTTTCATTCTGTTGCCTCTTACCATAGACATAAAGCCTTCGTTTAGTCCGATAAATTCTTCTATACCTTTCACTTGCGCAGCTGGACCATCAAATGTTATTGTATCAGCAATGAATTCTTTCCACGAATCTGTTCCTGAAGCCATTCCTGCTCCAAAACCTTGCACTACTTGCATTGGTGTTTTTTCCATTTTTTAAAATTTTAATTGAGTATTTAACTTGTTAAATCGAAGCTAAATTACAAATTAACTTTGAAAATACAAGTTAAATGAAAATTTTTATTAAATTTGAATTATGGAAGTACGGTCACATTGCCCTATAAATTTCACTTTAGAACACTTTGGAGATAAGTGGTCATTTCTAATTATTAGAGATTTAATGTTTAAAGGGAAGAGACATTATAATGAGTTTTTGGAAGCAGGAGAAAAAGTTTCAACAAGTGTATTAGGTGATAGACTTAAGAGGCTAGAGGAGATGAGAATTATTTCTAAAGGACAAGATGCAGTCAAGAAATCGCGTATACGCTATAGTCTTACTCAAAAAGGAATTGATTTATTACCCATGTTATTAGAGATGATAATTTGGGGAGGACTTAATGACGATTTAACAGAGTCTCCAAAGGAATTTATGGATCAAGCTATCAACCATCGAGATGATCTTTTAAAGGAGATTCGTGAGCAGTTAATAAAAGATCATTTGGCAGAAAATAAATAAACGCAATATTCGGTGCTAATCATTACCTACAACGTCTGCACTATGGCGCGATTTTATGTCCCCTGCGGCATAAAAATGCGGTTATAGTGAGTGTTACCTTTTCGGCTTAAATTCCTTTTAATTTTTTAGGATCCCTCGATGTATGAAAAACCCTGGAGATAACAACTTTAGATTTTGTCATCCTGTATATTATCTTATAGCTCCAGACAACAAGAAATCGATACTCTGATTTTTTATGTTTTAAGAGCGGTTCAATTGTTCCGATGTTCGGATGATTCTCTAAAAGCTCAGTGGAATCTAATATTTTATTCAATACAATCTTGGCATACGAAGTGCCTTGTTCATCTTGAATATATTTAACAGCTCTTTCTAATTGTCCTAATGCCTTTTTTGTCCAAATTACCTCAACCATTCTTTTGATTTATCCCGAACTTGCTGTTGAGTAAAAATTTCACCCTTTTTTTCCTGTTCCTCAGATTCATCGATATCAGCCAGCAATGCTAATTGGTCATATACATCCTCTAAAGTTGATTCAGGTGTAAGTTGATCCGCAATTTGAATTAAATATTTCTTAAGCGTTTCTTCGTTCATATCTACAATATAATTCAAAGTCTAATAAGTAAAAAATGATTTACTTTTATATACGTATTATCTGCTGAAAGGTAACGATTGGCTATGCGCCACTCTGTGGCTCATATTCCTTATATAGCTATCGTTGATTTGGTTGTTAATAAATTCCTTTAAATCTTAAAAATCGCTGTTTGCAGCTTAAATTCAAACTTTTTCTATTATTTATACCCGTTAGTAAACGATTGTAACCGACTGTAATCGGATAATTTGGTAGCCGTTTGTAACCGTTTACGAATGGATAGGAGCTTTATAAGAACCGGTTAGAACTGGCTTTCTGAAAGACCATTTCCCAAAGCAATACTCTGGAAATATTAATGGGAGGGAAGTATTGCTTCATCTCTCCAATCATGGAGAAATGAAGCAATTATTTTTTTATTGTTCTTCAGCAAATGTTAAGTAGGTGTTGTAATAATCCTCACTAAAATGCTCTTTTAACTGTGGTAATACACCTGCTTTCGCTTCGTCAAAGGATTTGTAAATGGTTGGTAAATACAAAAATCCTGATTCAGCATCGACTGTTTTGCTTAATGGATTTTCAGCCAGTTTGATCACATAATTACCGGCCGCTGTAGGTTCTTTTGTAAATACCAGGTAGACTGATGTTTTTGCCGGATCATACTGGAATGGTATGTTGTTAGAAAACAACTTCAACATCTTAAATACATCGTTACCCAACTCACTGATATTTCCAAATGGGAAATAGGCTACCGGGTTTTCCTTTTTCCTGGTGAAAAATTCAATATTTGATGCTGTCAGATCTTTTGGTCCACTAAGGTTTTGTGTAGACATTAATGCTCCATCGGTATTAAATGATGTTGCATATAATGGTCCGTCATTTTGTGCCTGGCTAATAAATAAAACAGAAAAAAATAAGATAAAACTTAATTGTAATCTCCTCATTCTTAAAAATTGTTTAGTTGATAATTTAAAAATGCCAAGATAATAATCTTAAATCGATAAATGGCAACCTTGAGGTTGGTTTTATATTAATAAAGGTTAATGGTCTATGAAGGGAGTTTTTGTTGGGATAAATGTATTATATTAAAATTAGGCTACTGTTTCCCATTGACGACTTCCTGTCGTCAGTGTCCGGGTATAAGGATTTGCGGTGTGTTTTTTACTTACGAGTCAAGATCAATCCTATCATTCTATTAATCCTAAAAATCATAGTTCAGCTAGCGGGGTGGATTAATTTTATTGAAACCCAAGGTCTTTTAGTGCTTTATGGCTTATTTCAATTGCTTTTAATGGGGTCATTCCATCATAAGTCTCATCCTGTTCTACGAAATAGTATTTCATGCCTGCAAGGTCTTTGTAAGATAGGTATCGGGCGAAATCTAACTGACCTTCTCCAACTGGAGCAAACCGTCCCTGACTATCCATATCTTTTAGATGCCAGGCCTTAAATCGACCGGGATATTTTTTAAAATATTTCACTGGGTCGGCTCCTGCTTTTACTGCCCAGTATAAATCAATTTCAAAATTCACGATAGTTGAATCGGTATTTTCGAGTAAGTAATCCATCGGGACAATACCGTTGTCATTTTCTTTAAATTCAAAGTCGTGATTATGATAAAGAAGTTTCAATCCGGCTTTATTACATTTTTTGCCGAATTCGTTTAAGATTTGAGCTAAACTATCTAGACCTCCAGTCATTCCCATTGTACCGGATTCATTATCGACAGTAAAGAGTCCCATTGGAGGTATAGGAATGACCAAATATTTATATCCTACCGTTTTGACATCGGAAATGATCTGGTCAGCGTTATCAAATGTAATACCTCCCTGGTGGGAACTAACAGGAACTGAATTCAATTCATCTAGATATTCTTTAAACTCTGTTGGTGTCATCCCATAAAACTTGCCATCAAGATATCCGGCATCTTCTATATATTTATATCCAACAGCTTTTATATTCCTGAGAACCTCTTTTGGATTAGACTTAAGTTCTTCTCTAAATGTATATAAATTTATTCCTCCAAAATCATCTGGTCCTTTTTGCTTACAATCAGAAACGGAAATTATAATTATGAACGCTACTAAAGTCTTTATAATATTTTTCATATTTTTTTGCTGATCGTTAAGGAAGATGGTTTGGTAATAGCTGGTCAAAATCTATAATTAATTAAAAACCCACACAGCTCATCCCAAAGATAGCAGTCACCCATTAAAATCAAAATAGAGTGGAATAGTTATATGAACCAGTTTGGGCCAGATATATTTTACTTTGCCCGGGATACAATCCCTGCATTTCATTAAAAGTCTGAAGTTATGCTGAAGCTAAACTCCAGACAGCAGGGGCCTAAAATCAAGACAAAATTGATCCTCCAGAAAGCAGAGTGAGTGTGGGAGTGAGAGCGGTGAATCAATATTTTAAATTAGACCTTTAGAGTCATATAATAGTCGTGATGTAAATAAATTGCATCAGCAATTCCCTCCGTGTACTCTGTGATCCCCTGACGAAGCTGTCGCTTGTCAGGGCCTTCGGCTCTGTGGTATAAAACCTAAACAGCTTGCTGTTTCCTTTGCGATCTTAGCGCCATTGCGGTGATTTTTTCTTACGAGTCAAGAGCAATCCTGTTAACCCTTCCATCCTGTAAATCTAGATTTAGAAAATTATTTATGAATGTCGACAAAGCTACCTACTTTAATAGCGGTAGTTGTTTGGATAATTAATCGGCACCAGCGCGACGCTGGCGCCAGTGAGACAGCATAATAAATTGCGTTAGCAATTCTCTGTGTACTCTGTGATCCCCTGACGAAGCTGTCGCTTGTCAGGGCCTTCGGCTCTGTGGTAAAGATTTAAACAGCTTGCTGTTCCTTAGCGATCTTAGCGCCATTGCGGTGATTTTTTCTTACGAGTCAAGAGCAATCCTGTTAACCCTTCCATCCTGTAAATCTAGATTTAGAAAATTATTTATGAATGTCGACAAAGCTACCTACTTTAATAGCGGTAGTTGTTTGGATAATTAATCGGCACCAGCGCGACGCTGGCGCCAGTGAGACAGCATTATAAATTGCGTTAGCAATTCTCTGTGTACTCTGTGATCCCCTGACGAAGCTGTCGCTTGTCAGGGCCTTCGGCTCTGTGGTAAAGATTTAAACAGCTTGCTGTTCCTTAGCGATCTTAGCGCCATTGCGGTGATTTTTTCTTACGAGTCAAGAGCAATCCTGTTAACCCTTCCATCCTGTAAATCTAGATTTAGAAAATTATTTATGAATGTCGACAAAGCTACCTACTTTAATAGCGGTAGTTGTTTGGATAATTAATCGGCACCAGCGCGACGCTAGCGCCAGTGAGACAGCATTATAAATTGCATCAGCAATTCCCTCCGTGTACTCTGCGTCCTCTGTGGTAAAGATTTAAACAGCTTGCTGTTCCTTTGCGATCTTAGCGCCTTTGCGGTAATTTTTTTGTTTTTGAGTCAAGAACAATCCTGTCATCCTATTAATCCTAAAAATCCCCTCTGACGAAACAAGTTTGACAGCATTTTCAAAGTTCAGACAACTTAATAATTCAATTATACTTTTCTTCTTACGTCTTTGAGCAATATTTCGTCAAATGGTTCATCGGAATCCGCTGAATCTTTATGTAGTACCGATACATCCCCGGTCGTTTCAAGCACTACCGCTTTAACCTGGTCGAGGTTCATCACATTTGACTCCCGAAGTTTAGCCATTAAATGGTTGATATGTATTCCTTCGTGTTCCAGGTTCTCATGTAAAATCTTATTGCCATCCATAAGAAGTATTGGATCATTTGTTACTACTTTATTAAAAAACTTAAACTTTCGCTGAAGTTTAGACATGATCAATGTGAGTAACAATAGGCCACAAATAGCCACAGATCCATGGGCCAGGGAGGTCGAAGAAGTTAGAATTGTTGCGATCAAACTACCCACAGCAACTGTAACTGCAAAATCATAATTGGTCATACTGCTAAATGAGGTGAGTCCGACAATCCTGGAAACAATAATAACTATTACTAAGACCAGGATGCATAAGATTAATGTTTCCCATAGTGGGTCGGTGGTTGAATAAATCCATTCCATAGGTATAAATTTTATAAGTAGTTTGATTTTTAACCGCATATCACTTTGATGATCCTCAATTAGAGGATTAAAAGATAGTGGTTGTAAATAAGTTACTCTTTATATCCCGACGATTGATAATTTTAGGAATATCTTTTTTTTAACTATTCTGTAAAGGTCCTATTTTATCAGTGAGGTAAATAACGTCAGCAATTTTCTCCGTGTTCTCCGTGTTCTTCTGACGATCTCCTACCGTCGATGTCAGGGGCTATTGATCTGTAGTAATGATCAAACAGCTTGTTGTTCCTTTGCGATCTCTGCGCCTTTGCTGTTTGTTTTTTTAATTTTCGAATCGAAAGCAATCCTGTTAATCATTTATAATTAATCTCGATTCTCCAATTTCTAGTCAAAAACCAGCTGGCACGTTCTTTCTCTTTTGAATCTTCTATATCATTTTTATTGTCCTTTTTTCTTGATAAAAAATGGACCAAAAAATCAAGACAATATCAAATCTCCTGCCTCACAAATCTACCCACCCTCGTGATATTGTCATTCCAGCCGCGCCGTTCTATGTCGCATTTGAATAAAAGGTAATTATAGTAACCCTTTTGCTTCTCGTTTTCCGAACTTTTGGTATCAACTTTTATGTATGTCCCAAGCTTCCAGACAACGATCTCCATTCTTCAATGCCAGATTGAACTGTGGCTATTAAGAAGAATGTTGCCAATTTGATTGATTTTAGAACAGCTGGCTGTTTTTCTTTGCGGCCTTAGCGCCTTGTTTTTTACATGCGAGTGAAGAGCAATCCTGTTTATCTTTGATTCCTGTTAATTCTGATTCAGACAGTTTTTCTCTTTATTTCCCTGTATGCTCACAGCTTTAGCTTCTCAGTATTTTAAATTATTTACTAAAAGCATTATTCAACTCACACCCAGCGTCATTTCGCTCGTCTTGTGCTGTGATCCGAGAGGCGTGGCAGCAAGGAGAAATCTGTTTGATAGAGGTAGATATTTTTTGGTAAGGCACCAGCGAGATGCTCTGGCACCAGGGACTACATCTAATTTTATTAAGATAAAACAAAACGGATCTAAGATCCTGAATCATTAATACTTGGAAATACGCTATGCTAACATTTCGAAGAGCTGTATAGTTAGAATAAATTGCGTCAGCAATTTCCTCCATGTTCTCTGTGTACTCTGTGTTAATGATCAAACAGCTTGTTGTTCCTTTGCGATCTCTGCGCCTTTGCTGTTTGTTTTTTTAATTGTCGAATCGAAAGCAATCCTGTTAATCATTTATAATTAATCTCGATTCTCCAATTTCTAGTCAAAAACCAGCTGGCAGGTTCTTTCTCTTTTGAATCTTCTATATCATTTTTATTGTCCTTTTTTCTTGATAAAAAATGGACTAAAAAATCAAGACAATATCAAATCTCCTGCCTCACAAATCTACCCACCCTCGTGATATTGTCATTCCAGCCGCGCCGTTCTATGTTGCATTTGAATAAAAGGTAATTATAGTAACCCTTTTGCTTCTCGTTTTCCGAACTTATGGTATCAACTTTTATGTATGTCCCAATCTTCCAGACAACGATCTCCATTCTTCAATGCCAGATTGAACTGTGGCTATTAAGAAGAATGTTGCCAATTTGATTGATTTTAGAACAGCTGGCTGTTTTTCTTTGCGGCCTTAGCGCCTTGTTTTTTACATGCGAGTGAAGAGCAATCCTGTTTATCTTTCACACTATCTATCGGCTTACTGAAATTTTTCTTTTTCTCTTTCTATAAATTGTGCCAGGGTTACAGGACTTTTACCCGTAAGTTGGCTGTAATTTTTAGATAGGGCAGGGGTACCCGTAATTCTTGGGGCAAAATGCAGTAATGTCATTACCATGGCCAGCCCGTTTTTCAATCCTTCTTTACGCTTTTTAAAGTAAAAGCTAATTGGATTTATACTTTTAAATTTGACCGGTCTACCGGTTATTTTTGTAATCAATTTTGCTACTGTCTGGAAGCTTTCACTTTCGTCACCAGTAATGTCCAACGCTTCATTTTGATAATTTTTAAATTCTGTAATCAATATCGCCGCAACTTCTCCCACATTCTTTACATCCACCCAATTGAATTTTGATTTTCCGGATGGCAGAGTGATTTGACTTTTATTTTTAATCTCAGGCAGGAGGGTTGTTGTAAGATTTTGCATAAAGTATCCCGGACGAATAAAGATGTGCTTAAATCCGAGAGATTTAATAAGAGACTCGATTTTACTATGTGGGATTATGCTTGTTTTGTCTGCTCCCTGGACTGAGAGAAAGACTATTTTCTCTATCCCATTATTTCGCGCAGCTTCTAAGAGCGGTTCAAAAAATTTTTTTACATCAGATAAATGAGGTGGCCTGAGTAAAAATATAATATCTATTTCCTTAAAAGCCTTATTAAAAGAGTCTTGGTCTTCAAAATCAAAATGGCGAAAACTCAGATTTTTAAATTCATCAAACTTAGCCTGGGCCTTTTGAATATTTCGGACACCAGCAATAACAGAAATTGCATCATCTGACTTAGTTAAAAATTCAATTACCTCCATTCCGACATTTCCGGTAGCACCTGTTATCAGTATTTTTTTCATACTAAAGGAAAAATTACAATTCTTCTGAGGTTTCTAATGGGATGCTTATCACATTTAATCAAAAGTAATAAATAAAATTCTGGATAGGTAATTCTCCCATCTGGCTAACAGTGATAATTTAAGTTTTTAATAATTTGACAATTTATAGGAATTAAGTTCTGATATAGTTAGATCTATTAATTTTCAAATAGATATTTTCCTTTATAAATTATTTAATAGCTCTAATTTTTATATTGAATTCATTAAGGTGGATATCTCATTTTGAAGCTCTGACTGATCATGATCATCGATCAAAATAAAGGCCTCCTGCAACACAGTCCTGGCGGAGTCAGTCATATTTTGATTTAGTAGATGACGAGAGTAATTAATTTGAAAAGCTACTACGCGATCTGGTTCGTCTTTTGAATAATTTGTTGAATAGTTTTTTATTGATTTTACATAATAAATATTCGACAAGCTGTCTTGCTCATTTTCTCTTAATGCTTCCGCGTAAGTATGCATATAATTACCAACCCGAGGATGATTATCAGGCATTTTCTTTTCCAGAATATTTATGGCAGAGTCTAGATATAGCAAAGACTTTTCAGGCATAGATTCCCTTCCATATTCGCCAATGTTAAATAAAGCCATACCATAAAGGAAATGGTCTTTTCCTACATCTTTTTTATATATTTCTCTGGCGCGATAACAATTGTTTAATGCCTTTTGTGTGCTATCTAAACTGCCGAGTGCCCAGGCATAGTCAAGAAAAGTGGTTGCAGTGTTAGAAGTCATGCCATAAGTGCTGGAATCAACTTTTATTAACCTGGGATAAAGTAATACACTCTTTTTAAAATCACCCATTCGGTTATAGTGCTGGAGTAAATTAAATAAGTGATCACCCGTTATTTTATTATAGAGGCCGTAAGTATTATAGCTTAGCTCATAAACCTGCCTCAGGATAATTTCACCTTTCTTGTATTCGCCGTTATTTATTTGATTTTTAGCTATTAACGACAATTCTTCAATTTGACTTGGATGATTTTTACCGAATAGGTTTTCTTTAATTTCCAATGATTTACTACTATAGAATTTTGCGCTGTCACTGTGTCCTTTCCAGCTATGACCTTCGGCCATCAGTAAAAGGCCACTTGTAGTATTTATATTATTTTTCCCATAGACTTTATTTAACAAATCTAAATTTAGTCGTGCGTATTTTAATGCCGAATCATATTCATTTTCCCACCTGTAATTAACAGACAGGTTGCTGTAAAACTGAGCAAGTTGTAATGTCTCTTCAGGATATTTAGCTTTAAATTCTCTTACCAATGCAATTTTATAATCCATTACACTGTCGGTCTGTTGATTATTAAGAAGGCCCAGCCCGATTTCAGTGATATTGTAACGATTTTGAATCTCAAGCTTTCGGTTGATTTTTGCGTTAGCCATATCCGCTAATGCCTGCTCTGAATAGTACCTGGCAGAATCGTTATCGAATAAATCGAATATTTCTGCAAGGTGAATTTTAATCTTAATTTTTTCTTCAACCTCATCTGAGAGTTGTAAAGCTTTTTTGAGCAATATTAAAGCTTCCGGATTATCTGCAGTCCGTTTTTTTATCATTCCCTTTTCATAATATACCTGGCTTGTGGCCTGCTTATCTTCCAGATCTTTATATATTATTAATGACTGGTTTAGTAGTATTTCACCTTCTTTGTACTTTCCAAGAGAAGCGTTGACCTTACCCAGAGTAGCCAAAATCGCTGCTTTGGTTGATGGGTCTTGTATTTGGCCAGCCTTAGCCATACCTTCCTGAAGCAGTGTACCTATATTAAGTGAATCGCCAAGGTTAACTGTCGGGTCGCTTTGGTTAAATAAGTCAACCAAAAATACTAATGCTTCTTCTGCTTTTCTTTCTTTACGTTCGGCTTCGAGTTGGGCCTCTTTTAATGAAGATATATAAATTATAGAAAGTATACTGATTAAAATAAAAGCAATAACAGCAATGGTTACTGGAATCTTATTTCTTTTTACAAAAAGAGAAAGGTGATATCCCAGGCTGGGTTTTCTGGCAATAATCGGTTTGCGCTCTAAATATCTTTCAATATCTCCACGTAGTTCACTTACACTACCGTACCGCCTATGCCTATCGGGACTGGTGGCCTGGTTGTAAATTGTTTTAATTTCTTTAGGAGGAGAGGATACAAATAATTTCTGTAAAATTTTACCCAATTGATAGATGTCACTGCGAAGATCTACCGGTATGCCTTCTATTTGCTCCGGGCTCGCATAGTCAGGTGTTAACAGACGATTATGAGGCTTAGTATATTCAGGGTTTTCATCAGCAATTACCTTTGCAATACCAAAATCTGTAAGCTTTAATTCGCCCAGTTGGTTAACTAGTATGTTATTAGGCTTGATATCCCGATGGATCACCAGGTTTTGATGTGCAAATTCAACGGCACTACAAATTTGCAGGAAGAAATTTAGTTTTTCTTTTTTGCTTTTACCTTGTACATAAGTTAGCACATCCGTACCATCTACATATTCCATTACGAAATAAGGTCGGCCATCCGTGGTTAGTCCACCATCATAAATCTGGGCAATATGTTGATGTTTAAGTCTTCCTAATAAGTTTCGCTCCAGGGTAAACCGCCTTAGGATATCTTCACTATCCATTCCCTTTTTTAATATTTTGATAGCTACATTATGATCAAAAACCCCGTCTATCCGCTTCGCTTTATAGACTACAGCCATACCGCCTTCACCAACTTTTTCTATGATTTCATAACGCTCAATTTTTGGTATTTCCTGGGGAATTTCTGGTTGGTTTAATTGTTCTACAAGTCGAGTTAAAGCACTTTTTTCTACTTTTTCGAATTGCAGAAGGTCTAACACCGCTGTAAGTAATTTAGGATCATTCTCGAGTTCTTTTTTTAGAAACGATTCTCTTATTTCTTCCTGCTTTTCCAGTGCCCTGTTATACCAGTCCTCAATTTGATTAATTGTATACACTCCTAATTTTGGTTTTTTAATGATTGCGTAATAAATGCTTTAGCGAAAGACCACTTTCTCTTTACTGTGGCAGGTGATATTGACAATAGCTCTGCCGTTTCATTTACTGTCATATTGGAAAAAAACCGACATTCTACAACATCATAAGTTGCCTTATTATTTTGTTCTAATTGCCTGAGACTTATAAAAATTTCCTCGAGATTTTCGATGGCTTCATCACTAATTTGCATCTGATTATGTATTTCAACATCTACTTTGCTGGCTTGACCACCTCTTTTACCGGCATTTTTTTTCTTGCTGTAATCCTGAAGAATATATCGCATGGCACGGCCACAGATTCTGTAAAAATGCAGCTTATTTTTATGCTCAATTTCATTGCTGTTAAGAACCTTTAAATAAGCTTCATGCACCAGTGCTGTGGTATTAATAGTGTTTTCATTCCGCCAGCTAAAACGAACTTTTCGAGCAAGGTTTTTCAGATCGTTATACACCAAATCAAATAGTTTATCTGTCGCGTCTTTATTATCCGCTCCTGACTTCTGTATCAGCAGTGTCAAATCCATGTTTTGTTCAAGTTTATCCTACCAAAATATAAAAAAATGAATCGACATTGAGCCCTTTTTCAAATGTTTTTCGAATGTGAAAGTAAAAAGATGATAAAATCAAGTGATAACCTGTTGATAAATGGAGAATATGAAAATTTTAAAAAATACATAAAAACTGATTTAAAGGTATCCTCTGACAGGAAATATCATTTATGAGTATTTACCAAAAAGGAAATCCCTTAGTATCAGAATATATCTGACAATTAATCTTTTATTTACTTTTAACTATCAAAAACTATGAAATTATTAAACATCAGAATTATTGCAGTATTAATGAGCGTATGTGTTATAATATTTTCCTGCTCAGATGATGAAGATGAAAACTTAACACCGAATAATCCAGACGGGATAGCATTGGATAATGTATCAGACGGCCAGGGAAAAGCCGCTTCATCCGGATCTTTAAATTTGAACTGGACAGGTAATGCTTCCTGGGAGTCTACTACAAGTATCAATTCGGGCGGAATAACCTATCTAAGATGGATCGTGACTTTAGAAGGTCCTACTTCAGAAGATTATATTCGGATTCAGATTGTGGAGAATGAAGCCAATTCTTCAGAAGCCGGACCTGATGATGGCACCTACATTATAGGTGGTTCGATGGATGAGAATGATGTATCGGTTTATACGAGTGAGGATTCTTACTTTTTTGATCCTTCTTCTGATGGCGAATTCGTACTAACCAAATCAGGTAATGTATTAGAAATAACTTTGGATGCCAATAATTTAGAAAAAGGAGGGATAGGCTCATCAGATCAATTAATTGATTTAGATCTTGCCTTGAAGGCATCTGAAAATTAAATCAAAAATAACGATTGTATTTATCAACTAAATTAAAATAAAAAAGACCATGAAATATATTTATATTTTTATTTTCCTGATTTTAAATCAAGGATTGACCGCCCAGGAATTTGTAAAAGTTTACGAGCATAACATCGATCGACCCCTTGGCACATTGATCAATGGAGAGTTAACTGACTTTGAAATATCGCCATCTGGTGATTATGTGATGATGCTTACCAGTGAATATGTAAAAACTTTAAATAGAGACGGTGATGTTATATTTGAGTATAGGTGTGTACCAAAAACAAACACAGGTTCATCTGTATTATCCAATGTAATTGGTGGAGAAGTAGGTAAGATGATTAGTAATATCAAGTTAGATGAAGGTAATGGGTTCTGGCTTTATGAGGACGAAAACCTAATGCTGGTACTGGATTGGAATCTGGAACAGAACCTTGTAATGGCTTTTGATCTGGCTACGGGAGAAAAATTATGGGAAACAGACGACTATCGTTATACGCCGGGTCAGGATAAGCAGCTAGCAGCAATAATGGCCGCCACTGCTGTATCTGCGGTTGCATCACAGTCATACTCAATGGGTGCAATTATGGCTGATGCTACTTTTACCTCAATCCACACTGATATGACAAGTAGGGAAGGAATAGGAAGCAAACGTGCTATGGCTTTTATTACTCCCCTTCCTGGTACTAATGATTTTCTTCTAACAAATAAGGATGGGATTACCAGTATTAACAAAAAAACAGGTCAGAAAAATTGGACCTATGATAAAAGACCACTGAAAATCGGCGAAGCAAAAGTAATTTCTCAACACGATGAAATATTATTGGTAAATAACAATCCAGCTTTTTTGACTAATAGTGAATTAAACTACAATCCAAATTATTTTATAAAACAAGGATATGTAGTCAGACTCGATATAAATACTGGTGAGGAAAAAGCAAAAGTTGATTTCAAAGGTAGCTTTAAACCAGGTCGGGTATATGTTTTAAAAGACATTTATATCCTGGATTATTTTGGCCCGGAAGCCTATGATCTTGAAACCAACGAACTCATTTACGAAGCTATATCAAAAGAAGAATATGCAGAGGATAAAACAGTCAAGACCGTAAAACTTGAAAAAGACTGGATTAACCCTTCAAAATCTGTCTACGATGGTGAAAGGATATATTATGTGAGAAGTGATTTTACTACTGTTAAAAAAAGAATAATGGGGCATGACATTAAAACAGGAGAGAAATTATGGCAGACCGATGAAATGGATAAAACTACGGGTATTGTAGATCAGACAGAAGGAGGGTTGTTGATAAAAGAATTTGGAATTGGAAAAAACTTTTTTACTAAAATAGATAAATCCACAGGAGAAATTCTGGCTGGTCCGGTTAAGATCAAACAACCCGTTTTAATTGATGACAGAAAACCGTGGTTGTTTACCACAGAAAATCATATTGTTCATAATGGCACGAGATTGTATTTTCTTGATAAAGAAACCCTTAAAGAAGAAAAAGATGTGAAACTAAAAAAAGCAAAAATCGGCGATGTTTATGCCATGGATCTTTTACCGACAGGATTTGTTATGGTAGGAGAAAAGGGTGTTGCTTTTTACGATCGCCAGGGTAACTTTGAAAGCAATATTAAAATCAATAATGTGGAAAGAGGATTGTGGACGGACAACTATATGCTGGCAATTACCGAGGGAAACATCATTCGATCCGGAGATATCCATATGATCAGTATAGATAATCAAAAAGAAGTCGATGAAATGCGTGTTTCAGATCTCACAGTTTTTTCACCCAATCTAAATCACGTTATCAGAGCAAATAATAAATTGGATTCAAGACTAGAGTTTTATTCAATAAAATAGTTAAAGTTAATTAACTACAGTTTTGAATTCCAAGGAGTTAAAAACTCAAACTTAAATCAGTGTATGAATTAAGCATGAACTCAATACGCTGAAAGTAAAATATTTCAAAAATTTGGGTAAGGTGTTTTTTTATTAAATGAGGAAGAGAATGCTCTGGAAAACCCGGAGCATTCTTTGTTTATCTAATTATGCATTAAAATCGGAGAAATTTGAGAGTGTCTGCAAAAAAAGTTGATTACAGATTTAATCGAAGGTTAGTGGATTAGATCAATCTAGTATCCATCCAACAGAATTTTCAGACATTTTTCTATAGTCGTGACCAACATTGCTAACGGTATCAATTTTCCAGTTAAATGTCCAGCTATATTGATTTGATAGTTCCTGATTCATTTTAAAGAAATTAGATCCTCGCTCTAACCTGTGCCCTCCTTGTTTCATGGCTAATTCGGTGGTTCTAAAGGTTCCTAATGCTGGATCGTTATCTAACTCACCGAGTAAAACAATTAGTTTCTTTTTATATGATTTTTGTAAATCATTTTCTAAACTGATTCCCGTGTTTTTTAATCCATATGGATATTCAATACTTTCATCTGGAAAGCTATAAAACCCGGCATTTGCGGCAACAGCGGTTTCTATCCTGGCTTCAGGCATCAAAATGACCATTCGGTGGACAAACTGACCACCGGCAGAATGACCAAACATATAATATCGCTCATTCGTGATGTTGTTTGTAGATTTGATATAATCGAATATGTTTTCTACGACTGTGTAAGCCCATTCACTCTTAGGATTACTGGTGCCAAAAAAGGTGAATAAGTTTCCTTCCTGGTAATCATTAGTAGTGTATTTGTAAAACTTATTCTCAAATTCGGGAGCAACTACCAGTAGATTGTTTTCTTCAGCAATCTCAGTCCATGCATCCAGATAATCATCTGCGTTTCTTCCTCCACCGTGCATTACAAAAACTATTTTATCCTGGTCTTCCCATCCCTCAGGTTTGTATGTCCAGACCCGAATAGATTTTCTTTTACTTTCTTTGTAAGCATGTATTACAAAAGAATCTATGCCGGAATTTATCTTATTTTTTTCTGATATTTCAGGGCCTTTCGGAAGTACGTAGAGATAAACATAACCTGTAATGGCCAATAGTGATAAGATAGAAATCGTGTAAAGGATAACTTTCTTCAAAGTTGAAAAAGTCTTGCTCATTTTTAGTTGTTTTTAGGTTGTCTCAACATAAAAAAACTTCTTGCTTATTATATAAAGATCTTTGGTTTGGTTAACAATAGATTTCGCTATTTTTTGACAACAAAAAGCTTGCCGATATTTGAAGGCGAAAATAGATTTTTACCTGCCAATATCAAATCTTTTATAGGATTATAAACTACCATTTAAAGAAAATAGAAAATAGATGGGCACTGGTTTTGATTTTAATCACCAGGTGTTTGTTCAATACGGTCAATTTTAAGTATTTGATATATACGAAACCTATTATATCGCTGAAGTATTATAGGATAAACATTAAAGGGTATATTGATAATTACAACTGACAATGCCTGTAAAAATTTGCCCTCCAATAAGGTTTCAACACTTAAAATCAGAAGTATTAACATCACTATTAAATGAACTACCTCATTTTGTTTTGTTTTATTGATGAACTTTTTAAATGCTTCATTATAGTTTTCTGATCGATTTTTGAGTGGAAGCCATCCTTGCTTTTGAGAGTAATTTTCACCAAAAAAATTTAGTAGGTGCTTTTTGAATTTTCTTACACCAATTAGTTCATAGAAAGGGATTTCTTTTTTCCTGGGTTTGAAATACCAATTCATAAAATAATTTCTTTAAAATACTTAGTTGGAAGAATATGGATTTTAGATTTGCGTTTGAGAAGAAATTGCCATAATACTAATTCTCATTTAGAGACTACCGGAATATATAACGATGGACTAGAATTTATTAATCCATAACAAGAGGAGATGTCATATCAGATCGAATCGTCCATTTATCATCATATATATTCTTATAAGTTATTTCGACTACCACTTTATTATCATTATCTGAAGGCATATTTTCGATGTCATAGGGGAATTCGAAGAGATCACTTAAGACAATTTTCGAATTGGCATTTGTTCCCTTAACATAAAGCTCGATTCCATCATTCGCTGGTATAATTCTACCAGGGTACAAACGGTTTATAGTTACCGTGTTTTCATTCGCATTAGTTTCATATAAATATCCGTAAGGATCGGTTTCATATACCTTATCTTCATCGATCACTGCTACTTTTTCTATAAAAGCTGGTCCTAGTCCACGGTTTGCCAGCCATATTTTTTCTGTTAATTCATCATCATTTTGATTTACACTGTACCCAATCATGAGACTAGGCATCACAGAAGCTTTTTGTTCCTTGCGCATTAAGTTTGTTTGATACAAAATCATAAAAAGCGTTCCGACACTGACAATTATTGCTGTTACGCTGACGAGTCTATCCGGATTATATTTTTTCATTTAGTTTGTTTTATCATGGTTGTATAAGCAAAATCCTCTTCACCAAACCCTGGTTGATACTAAGATGATAAATTTCAAAATAATTTATTGAATGTCAAACTCAAAGTTTAGCGAGTAGTAAAAGTTATAAATGCTTTTTTTGGTTTCAGTGTGATTAGGGGGCGGATTTGAATTTCTTCTTCTGTAATAGAAAGTTTATATTTTGTAATAAGCTCTGCAATTGCAATGACCATCTCATAGATAGCGAAATTGTTTCCGATACACTTCCTGGGGCCTGCCCCAAAAGGGTAATAATTCGATGTTCGAGATTCGTCAAATCGATCCGGGTTAAACGAATCCGGAGCAATCCAATGATCTTTATGCCGATGAATTTCAAAGAGGGAAAACAATATGTTCGTTCCGGCAGGGAATGTTTTCCCCTGGAATTCGTCGTCTTCAATGTTTACCCTGTCCAGAAAATAGGCAGGAGGATAAAGTCTTAATGACTCCTTGATCACCTTCCGGGTGTAAGGACAGTTTATATACAGTTGCATAAGATCATCTCCGCAAATCTTTTTGGCCTCCTTTACTTCTTCAACAATTTTTTGTTGTGCCTGATTGTTTTGTGCAAGCAGCTCACAAGTGAAGGTCAGCGCATTGGAACTCGTTTCATATCCTGCTGTGAATAAAACGAGTATTTCGTCAATTAACTGGCTTTCTGTAATGGTAGTACCGTCTTCATATCTTGAATCCAATAACATGTCCAGCAAGTCACCTTGTTTCTCACTGCTTTGCTTTCTTTCTCTGATCACGTTTTTAAGTATTGCCCTGGCTTCCTCTGTCTTCTCCAGGTGCCTTTCTATTTTTCCACTCAATTTAAAGTACCAGTTTAAGTAGGGTTGGCGCAGTTCTTTGGCCAGCATTTGTTGTGCTGAATCTGTTGTGTTTTGTAATCTGTTAATTTCTTTTTGTCCAATAGCACTGCTAAACAATGATTTTACTACGGTTTGAAAAGCCAGATCATTAAATACAGGCAAGATGTCTGTTGGTTTACCAGTCTGGATCTTATCTAATTCGGCAATGATGGCGGACTTTATTTTATATAAAATTCCTTCTAGTTGCTTTTTATGAAATGTGGGTTGAATGAGTTTTCGTTGCTGCTTCCAGAGTTCTCCCTCAGAAGTCAATAAGCCGTGGCCCAGGTATTTTGCTACTTCTTTTGTCTGGATGTCTGATTTTTTGTAATTCTTTTGGTTTTTTTGGAGCACATATTCGGCCAGGGCCGAATCGCGGGTGAAAATGATTTTTCTGCCAAAACCAAGGTCAAGCTGGTAAGTGTCTCCCAATTCTTCAAAATTTTCATGATGAAAAGGCAAAGGGTTTTCCAGTATTCTCCTTGCATTGGTATAAAATCGCAAGGGAGATACTATAGGTATGCCTTTTATAGCTTTCATCTCAACGTGGGGACTTCGGAGTTTATTCGCAATTTTTTATGGAAGATAGTTTTTAAGCGGTACGATGCCATCAATGATGGCTTATGTTAAATAATGTATGGTTTTTTCTAATTAAATCAAAGCAATGTATCCATGGGATTTAATTAATTATTGGCGGAGGGGAATGTATGGAGAGGGTTTAGAAAATCTCTTATTGGTTTTTTTTAATATTAAAAATCTTTTAACTCAGTTGACTTAATTCATCCTTCAGGTTTTCTTTTGCCCGAGCTTCATACTTGTCTTTAAAGTATTCTGTTTTATAAATAGGATCTAATTCTAAAATGTGTTTTAGAGCTTTTTTTCTGCCTTTTTTATAGATAAAGTTGGGGTATATCCAATATTCTTTTCTTACGTTTTGACAATACCTTTTGTATTCTTCCGGACTGGCACCTAATATAGAAAGGTCAAGATCCAGCAAAATATTTGTGTCCTTGTCTGATGATAGTTTATGTTCTTTAGTTGCTTCTATTTGAGCAATGCATTCAGCTATATGGGGGAATGAAGTTTTAGATACCCTTCTTTTAAATAAAAGTGCACTTTGATGTTCGTTATTGCCTTTTGTAGCCTTATAAATTATATCGTGATAATAGATGGAGAAAAGTAAAGCATCTTTATTCTGGATTTCCGACTCAACATTTTCCATTTCATTAATCATATTTGACAGATGCTCAAGAGTATGATAGTAACGGGAGCCTGAAGTATAGTTTTTCTCAATTTCTTTCCAGCAATTCATATTATAATCCGGATTAGCTGAATATTCTCCTATTAATTTGAGAAAGTTATTTTTAATCATTTTATAGTTAAATACCATGATATTATAAATAACCTCATCATTATGCAAAACAACAAATTAGTTTTCATACAGTTAATGAAGATTATAATTCAATTTTCAGGATCTAATAATTGTAGTTTTAGAATTTGAAATTATTCTTAGCCCGGTAAAATCGTAAATACTAGATGCTGTCAACAATCACCTTTACCGATTTTCTGCTATCCGCTTGTGTTTCAAAAGCTTTAGGTAGCTCATCTAATGGGAAATGATGAGAAACAATCGGACTCAGGTCCACCTCGCCTGATGCCATTAGATCTATTGCCTCTATAAAATCATTTGGAGTATAAAACAATGATCCCAGAATGTTTAGCCGTTTGTAAACGACAAGGTTTGGATCTAGAGATAATTCTTTGCTATAAATAGCCAGAATTGTTAAGGATCCATCTGGTGCTAATAGATTAACTGATTGACTAAAAACTGCTCCAACGCCAGAGCATTCGAAGGCTGCATTGAGGTTGGGGAGTTCTCCAGCATAATTGAGAGAATTAACTGTGCCAAAATTATTTATTATTAAGTCATCAAGTTTGTCATCAGAGGAGGGATTGAAGGTGTAATTAGCGCCCAGTTGCTTAGCTAATTCCAATCGTTTATCACTAATATCTGAAGCGATAATATTTTTTATTCCTTTACTTTTAAGACCTGCAATAGTCACAAGTCCGATGGTACCACAGCCGGTAACTAAAACTGAATCTTCTTTTGTCAGATTTGTTTTATTGATAGCTGCCAATCCAACGGAAAAGGGTTCTATTAAAGCTCCTTTCTCACTGTTGACGCTATCGGGTATAGAGAAAGTGTTTGTATTTTTTTCAGCATTATCGATTTTGACATACCTGGCAAACCCTCCCGGACTAACTCCGAGACCAATTCCATTTTCCATCGGATTTATGACTACTCTTTCACCGACGTTCAAATCCTTGACTTTACTTCCTTTTTCTATTATTTCTCCACAAAATTCATGTCCTAAAACTGATCCTTCGGGTACCAGTCCTTCATGATAAATATGCAGGTCGGTTCCACAGATACCAGTCATTTCTACTTTTACGATAATACTGTTTTCATTTATGACTGGTGCTTCTTTTTCATCCACGCGAATATCGTGTACGCCATGAAATACTCCGGAGGGATTTGAATTATTCATGCTTTTAAAATTTTGATTATTAATAATACTTACCTGGTCGCCAGGTGGGGTACTATATAATTTAAGCAATTTAATAGTTTAAAACACTCTTGAAAATAGACAAAAGATTTGATTGAGATTTTCATAAACTATTGACTACTTACTCAATCCGAATGGAAAGCAGCTTCCATTTCCCTTCTGTAAACAGAATTTCCTTCCTTAATAGTTTCGAGAACAACGATATTTTTTATTTCTTCTTCAGGAACTTTTAAAGGGTTTTTATCGAGGATCACCAGGTCAGCCATTTTTCCTTCTTCAAGGGAGCCTTTAGAGTCTTCTTCAAAATGCTGATAGGCCGACCAACTGGTAATTGCCTGTAAAGCTTCATAAGGTGTTAGTCTTTCTTCAGCACCAATAACTTCGCCTGAGCGGGATTTTCGCTCTACTGTAATTCCTACCATGCGCATCATATTCGGCAAGGCAACTGGTGCATCCGTATGGATCGTCAATTTCACTCCTTTATCTAATGCTGTCCTGGTGGGACTGATTTTATTTCCAAGGCTATCTCCAATAATTTGTTTATGCCAGTCTCCCCAATAGAAAGTATGTAACGGAAATAAAGAGGCGATAATGTCCAGTTTTTTTAAGGAATCGATTTGGTCATTTCTGATGTACTGACCATGGATAAGAACAGTTCTTCTATCATCGTTTCCATATTTTTCAATTGCAGGCTTTATCGTTCTGATCATTTGGTCCATTGCCGCATCACCGTTAGCATGAGTAAGGACTTGCCAGTTGTTCTTAAATGCTTTTTCATAAATAAGCATAACTGTGGTGTCATTCGGGATAGCAGGATATCCGCTGTAATCATTATCAGCGCCATCCGGAGGGATCAGATATGGTTGAGTTCTCCAGGCAGTTCTACCCTGGGGAGAGCCGTCCAGTGTCAATTTCATACCTCCAATTCGGTAATGATTATCGTACGTTTTACTATTCCATTTTGAAGACATATAATTGTCCGCCAGGGAATAATCTATATAGCTGACTACATCCAGCTTGAGTTTGCCTTCTTCAGCGTTTTTAGCGAGTGATTCATGATTTTGCATAGTTCTGCCTTCCTGGGCAGTGGTATATCCGTAAGAAAGTGCCATCATTTGACCTTCCTCAAAGAATTTATCCATTGCTTCTTTGCTTGAAGGGGTGAGGGCTTTAGCAAAGTAGGGGATCGCTGCTAACTCCTCCAATACGCCGTTTGGCTCATTGTTGTCCTCTCTCCTGATAATTCCCCCTTCAGGATCCGGTGTGTTTGCATCAATGTTTAATTCTTCCAGTCCTTTGGAATTAACTACTGCGAAATGCCCTGAAATATGGATGATCATGATTGGAAATTCTGTGGATACTTTGTCCAGATCGTGTTTTGTAGGAAACCTGTTTTCCTCTAATACAGAATCATCAAACCCCATTCCGAAGATCCAACCAGTTAACTCTCTGTTTTTCGGTGTATTCCATTCTTTTAATATTTTAACCATCGAAGGAATGTCTTTGGCCCCGGCATCAGGTGGAGGAAGAATTTGGGCACCAATTGCCTGGGAAGAAAAGGATGAAAAGTGAGCATGACCGTCGATCAATCCCGGAAGCATTGTCTTACCTTTTAAATCGATAGCTTTATGGTTTCTTCCTGCTTTCTCCCTAGCTTTATCAAGGCTTCCGGCAAAAACAATTTCGCCATCTTGTACTACCAGTGCTTCGACATATTCCGGAGAATCACCTTTCATGGTTAAAATGTCTCCACCACTGTAAATGGTAGAATAGCTTGTATTTTCATTTGATAGATCAGATCCACAAGATATAATGGTAGTTAGTACCAAACTCAGGAGGAGGAATTGCAGTGTTTTCATAAGAAGTGGGTCATATTATTTTATCCAAAAAATCATACAACTACTTTTGGGATAAATTTTAATTGTTATACTCTCAGATATGAGTGAGTGTACTTGTAAAATAATCAATCTAATTGTACTGAAGTAGTATGAATCTAAATTTATTCGTTACCTGACTATTCTGGGTATGTAAAAGGATTTTTGGTGTTAATTATTAAACAATGGATTACAAATCCATGGATAAGGCTTCGGAATTGCAAATTCCAAGGAGCATAATAGTATCATTAAATCTGTATAACTTATACAAAGAGCTCTCATATTAAAATACTGCTGTTCGACATTTGTAATGTCGTGCTGTTATCGTAGGATTTGTAATCCGAATTGAAAGATTACCTTGAATGTGGAGATACAGTCAAGCAGAAGTAATTTTTCTTATTCCATCTTAACCCTCGTAGAGTGTAGCATGTCTAATTTCCAGCCATCATCGGTTAGTACAGCGGTTGCACTTTCCAGCCAATATGCTTTTCGTACTATCTTTTGATCTACGATAAATTCTGCATGATTATGATAAGCGATCCAGGCTGTTTTGCCGGTAATCTTAATATCGATGACTTCAATTTTGTTAATTCTTTCAGGCATGGGCTTTCTCATTATCGCCTTATCCAGATAATGGGCAATCGTATCATTTGTCCACACTTCTCCATGTTCTAAAAGGAGAAAATCTTCCGTGTAGTATTTTTCTATGTTTTCAGAGTCTAACTCAGACCATATGCCATCGAAAGATTCAACAATAAGATTATATATTTTTGCTTTTTCAGCAACTTCCTGGCTTTGTCCGTATGAGATTACTGATAAAAATAGAATTAAAGATAATAGTAGATTGTTTTTCATGATTTAGCTGATCCTGTCTTTTTTTAGTTAATAATTACCTGCCTAATATAAGATATTTTTTTTCTAATACTTTATACAAGTTCTTAGGTCTTTAATTTAATAGCCTAATTGTGTTAATGAAAAACAGAAGATTTATATTCTGAATGCAATAATAGAAAATGTTAAAATTTAATTCAGATTAAGTGATTTGAATAACTGGGTAAAAGTAAAAACAAAAAAACCGGACCTATTCAAAGTCCGGTTTATAAGAATTTATAATGTCAAATATTAGAATTGGTAAATAAACCCGATTTTATAGAAGCGTCCCATGAAACCAAACTGGTTAACTTCCCAGGGGTATCTGAATCTTCCACCAAGGTCGGTAACAAAATCACCTTTGGTATCTATTTCATCAGGATACACATCTAATAAATTGTTAACAGTAACATTAACATTTAGTCTATCAACGATATCGTAATCCAGTATCAGGTCAGTGATCACCTTTCCGGCAAAAACCTGGTCATATGCTGCATCTTCAGTTGGAAGAGGAGTTCCTCCAGGACCTAATGGAGCTCCATTAAGTCCATTGTCAAAGTGTCTCCAGGTAACTTCACCAAAGTAAGTGTTATTAAGAGTGGCACCAAATTTTCCTACTTCATAGTTTATACCAAAAAGAACTTTGGTATTTGGTCTGGCAGTTGTAACTCTTGATTGCTCTTTTCTGTTGAATATATCATACCCTTCTTCACCGATTACACCAGGAGCTTCAATAGAGCCTTCTATTGAAGTTTTATTATAGTTCATTGATAAAATCAAGTCTAATGTACCGTCTCCGATTATGATATTTGTGTAATCTGCAATTATATCAACACCCTGGGTTCTTGTATCTAGTGCATTAACAAAGAACTTGATACTTGTAACATTGTTATCGATTAATATTTGTTCTACCGGATTGGTTGTTGCATCATCGTCATCAAAGCCAATTTCACCAGTAAACAATACTCTGTCATCAATAGTGATGTTATAATAATCAGCAGAAACTGAGAATTTTTCAGAGAATCTGTATGTTATACCGGCTGAAATATTAAATGATGTTTCTGCATCAAGAGCTGGTACACCTAAAGCCTTTATCACCGGATCCACATTATTAAACGTACCCTGGTTAGATACAGTACCACCGGATACTAATGTCTGAACATTACTTAAATAAATTTGATGTAATGATGGAGCTCTGAAACCGGTACTAAGTGAAGCTCTGATCGCACCGTTACCTTCAGCAAAAAGTTGTCTTGCGTTAACTTTCCATGAAACATTGCTACCAAAGTCTGAATAGTTCTCATATCTGATTGCAGCTCCTACTAAGAAATTTTTAGTGGCATCCCAGTCGGCACCGGCATATACACCAATATTACTTCTGTCTTCTTTAAGGGCATTGCCAGGTTGTAAACCCGGAAAAGATTGAGCCCCGCCACCTTCATAAGATTCCGGTTGACCAGCTTCTACTTCAAATACTTCTCTTCTTATCTCTGTACCAAAATAGAATTCCAGATTGTCAAATGTTCTTGAAATATCCAGGTTACCAATGGTTGTTCCAAAACTATAGGCTCCGGCGTCAAAAGAAGTAGGGCTATTCGGTAATAAGTCTACATTTATAGTATTACCAATTGTATAACCTACACTATTTCCACCTGTCGTTAAACTCAGATCGGTTCTCCATTCACCTAACTCATATTTATTACCGATAGTGAAAGTATAGTCATCAATATCAGTCTCGAAAGTTGGTTGAAAGCCATCATAAGTTTCTCCGGGAGGAGTTAATAGTCCGGCATCGTCCGTAATCCAATATGGTGCTCTGTAGAGAGCAAACGATTTTCCCTGGCGGTAAGTATAACCTCCAAAAGCATAGAACTGTCCTTTGTCATTAGCATAATTTGAAGCGAAATTACCATAGAAAGAAGCCTTGTCAAATTCCGGCTGTCCTACAATCATTCCTAAGTCAGGATTAGCTTCCAGCCAGTCACTCCAGTCCGGATCATCACTTTCAATGCCAAATAAAGGATCTTCTCCCGGTTCACCTGCTCTGTTTGTCTCATCCTGATGATAATAACTGGCAGTAAGATTTAAAGTGGTATTTTCAGAGAATTTGAATCCTTTATTAATGGAAAGGTCATACATGAAACCATCTCCCTGTTCACTAATTCCAGTTGTGAAATTAGCAGAACCTTTGGTGTTATCTTTAAGTACGACGTTGATTACACCGGCAATCGCATCCGAACCGTATTGAGCTGCAGCACCATCACGTAGAACTTCAACTCTTTCGATCGCTGCTGTGGGAATACTCTTCATGTCTACCCCGACTTCACCTTTACCCGGAGTGTCATTAACATATACCAGGGCACTCTGGTTTTTCCTTTTTCCATTTAATAAAACAAGGGTTCTGGATGGCCCCAGGTTTCTTAATTCAGAAGGGTCAAAGTGAGCAGTTGCGTCAGAAATAGTTTGATTGGAGGTGTTGTAAGAAGGTACCCGGTATGCAATCATTTTTTCTATGTTAGGTTGACCGCTTGCCATAAGTTCACTTGCATCGATATTATCGATTGGTACAGGTGATTCGATAACTGTCCTTGGTCTGCCACGTGATCCAACAACCACCACCGATTCCAATGTAGAAATATCCTCTATCAGAATAATATTGTAGTTATTCTTTGTGGTGACTTCCACTTCTATAGTTTCGTAACCAATGAAAGAGATAACTAGAGTCTGACCTATGCTCGCTTTAATTGAAAAACTACCGTCAGTTTCAGTAACTGTACCTCTTGTGGTTCCCTGAACCTGGACACTTGCGCCAATAACCGGTTCTTCAGTAGCAAAATCAGTTACCTTACCAGTTATTTCCTTCAAATCTTGTGCATTTACATTTTCGGTAAATGCAAATAAAAAAGCCAGTATTAATCCATAATACAGCGCTTTGTTTGGTGTTAAAGTTTGGTTTAACTTTTTCATTTGTTGTTTATTTAGGTAAAACTATTTAAGCAAAGCAGATTATCCTTTGCGTTATTTATCAAATTATAAAATTTTTTTAAGTAAAAGGAGTTATTTATAAATTTTACTTACTGTAATATTGGGATTCAACGAATATTTATAAATATAATTTCTATGTTAAAACTAATTGTAAATATTATTTTGTTACAGTGGATTGTGTAATAATGGGTTTTAAATTCATTCACCTGATGTGTTAGGTCTTTTTGTAAGAGGAGCTGTGTAAATAATCTAATTATAAATTGATATAATCGTTCAGCGCTTAACTTTTAAATTGAATAACATTCATTAATACGATTGTATATATTTATTAAATATTTATCTGCAATTAATGACTATTTCTAAATTGTTTAAATATAATTGATAATGGATTTAATTGAAAAATAGAAGGGCGATAGCGTTCTAAGAGAAATGAAATGATACTAATTATTTATTTCATACTTATAATGGTACAATTGTTTGATATAGCACCAGTAAAGTATAAGTTTATTAATCGAATTCTTATTAATAACCTTTAAACTTTAGCATTGTAATTATACCCTGGAATTCTTAACTTAATTAGGTTGGCTATTGACTGATGTGAATCTTCATTTCATTACTACGGAATTTTTACATTGATCTACGGTAGTCCGGGTAGCTTATCAATTTAAATTTGTTATATATAATAGCCTTAGAGATTCCTATGTTAAAAAAAATCATTCTGTATACTCTTGCAGGACTCTTTGCGATTATACTGCTTGTCCTTGTATTAATTCCCTTTGTTGTTCCCGGTTATATAGAGAAAAACAGTAAGGAATGGATAGGTAGAAAAATTACTCTTGATAAAATGAGAATCAATTATTTTACCGGGACCGTTAGGTTATATGATTTTGATTTATATGAAAAAGATGATTCGACTGTTTTTGTGGGCTTTGATACCCTTATTGTCAATACGGAGCCATATCGATTAATTGGTAATAATTTTGTGATAGAACAATTTTACCTGCAGGGTTTGTTCGTCGATGTGATTATGTATGATTCTGCTTTTAATTTTGATGATTTGATGGAATTGGGAAATGATTCAACAGCTGTTGCAGAGGAGGAGCCCACCACAGATGAAGATCCAATGAAGTTTGAATTGTCAAATATGGAGCTACGGGATGCGAAATTTATCATTCAGGATGCGGAAATACAGGATAGTATTGAGATGAAAAATTTTGATTTTTTTCTACCTTATTTGGTTTGGAATCAGGAGGAAGATAGTAAAGCAGATCTCCGGTTTGATTTCAAAAATAAAGGTTACTTCGAATCTGTTGTTGATTACAATCCGGGAAGTGGTGATTTTAAAGTAGATTTTGAATTGGGTAATTATGATATTTCCGGCTACCAGAAATTTGCGGAGAAGTATGTCGAAATCGGAAAATTCAAAGGTAAAGTGGATATAAAGATGATTTTTGACGGCAACCTTGATCAACCGCTTCAAACTACGATTGCCAGTAATTTTAAGTTAAGTGACTTTGCTCTGTATGACGATAAGGATCATGTAATGATAGGCGCAAACCATTTACTTATAGATGTTAAGGAGTTAAATCTTGAAGAAAAAAAGATTATGATTGATTCGATTCATTTTTTAGAGCCAACGCTGTATTTAGAGGCGTATGATACCACAAGTAATATAGCTCAATTTATAAATCGTGTCATGCACCCGAAGAACAAGATTCGGTACAACAGGAAGAAGAATTAGTAGCCGAAAATGGTTCCCGATATGAGGAAATTGAGGAAGACTCGATTTCAAATGACACTACGCAACAATTTTACGTAAGCATTAATACTTTTTTACTGGAGAAAGGAAAAATCGATGTAGTCGACCGCACCCATGAAAAATTATTTGAATATGACATTTCTGATATCCTTGTTAGCGCTGATTCTGTAAGCAATGATGATCCTACTCTCGATGTAGATATAAGTATGAATCTAAGCGATCGGGGTAAGATGGTGAGTGATATACTAGTTGATCTGGTCAATCCCGGGGAGATGAGTATGAATTTTACGATATCAAGTTTGATGCTGGAAGATTTTGACGTGTTCAGCAGGGAAGCAACCGGTTATCCACTGTTATACGGAGATATGTATTTGAAATCCGAAACGGTAGTTCATAATGACTCGATAAAAAGTCAGAATGAAATAGTAATTAATAACATAAAATTCGGTCGCCGTCAGCAAATGATTGGTCCACCTGTAAAATTTGCTATGTTTCTTTTAAAAGATAAGGACAAGGTGGTTAATATCGAAATGCCTATTGAAGGACCAGTGGGAGAATCTGGATCAGAGATAGGTAAAATGATATGGGATACTTTTAGTGGATTATTAGTGAAAGTAGCTTCCACACCATTTAAGTTTATCGGAGCAGTCTTGAATGTTTTTGATACTGATATTAAACGAATCAAATATGACTATATGGATACCACTCTTACCGCTCACAGGCAAAAGCAATTAGATGTTTTATTAAAGCTTGAGGATCATGAAGAGGAATTAAAGATCGATCTGATATATTATAAAGATTCACTGCTCGAGCGTCAGGAAATTGCTAAATATCTGGTCGCAGAGCAATTGGGTGTTAAGGAAAAGAAGAATTATGATAAATATGAAAAGAGGTTAAGAAAACGTGTAGAAAGGCAATTAAAATCCGATACACTTTCATTAGAGGAAGCTTGTCTTCGTCTTGCTGACAGGGAGAGTGTAGATGAAATGTCGGCAATGCTGGATAGTGCACGTTTCCAAAGCCTGAGGAACTATTTAGTAAGTCAGCGTGATACTACGGAAATACACCTTTATATGTCAAAAATCTCAGCTCCGAATAACGAAGAAAGAAAACCCCGCTTCGAAGTGAAGCTCGGCATGAAGGACGATTTTATCGAAGAAAAGTATATTAATAAAGGAAAAGATTGAGGATACATTCTTATTTATTTTTACCTGATATGGAGGGATTTGATAGTGAATGCCCTTGTTTACTTTTATGATTAATTTCATAATTGAATTTAAGAACACGCATTCCCCACAGAGTAAGCTTCTGTTCTGCAAAAATCTTATTATTCCGTGCAAATACGATTAGCTCATCCTGAAACGAACTCACATATTGAGCCCAGAACTTTCCTTTTGAGTCGTTAAGTAAAAAATAAAATCCCGGATCGCCAAAATTTCTTCCAGACGATTTAAGCTGAAGTTCTCCATTTGAGCCTACTTTTGGAGATAAAATAACTGTTGCGTTGCCTTTTGGCAAAGGGAATATTGCCTTAACACAAGCTTCCCCAGTCGGGAGTATACAGGTAGTGTATATCCCTGAATATAGCACCTGGCCGGTAGATTTAAAGGTACGATACCAAAATGTGTATTTAACTAAACCTGACTTATGGTTATAAAGGGTTATTATTTCACTATTTATCTGCTCTGAGGCTTTTAAATTGCCAATGGGAACATTTAACTGGTTAATTCTGCTACTAAATAATATATTAACCAGATGACCAAAAAATTTAAATGGAGGATTCCATTTTACGGAAAAATTCAGAAAGTAATTTGCTGTGTTTTCATAGAAATCAATTACTTCCGGGGAGAGCCGTTTAAGTTCTTTATCTGGTAGATTAAGTTTGTCGATTGAGGGTATAAGACCCTGGGAAGTAGTGTTTCTTTGTATTGTTAATTCCTCGTCCTCTGCCAGTTGTTTAATGAAATCTTCACCCGCCAGGTCTGTTTTACCAAATGGACCCATCAACCATGGTACAGAATCGGGATCTATTTTCCTTCCCCATAGGATTGCCCATTGTTGGGTAAACCAGTCCTGAAACTTTTGTAAAGGATCTGCCAGGCTCATTTTGGTTCTGATTGTTTAATGCCGGGAATTATATCAGAGCGGTTTTCCCATACACCATATTCTGCGATCGGTTTAAATCGCAATGTTGTGAATTCAAAATGAAAATCCTTTCGTTCCTTTTCTTTCATTGCATTAGAATGACGTTTTGGTCTGGGAACCTCACTATGACCATGCACCATTTTGACCATATCCTCCTGCTTCTTCCAGACAGAAAAGGTAGAAACTGTCCTGGGGAGCCTGATTGATGCCAGGGCTAAAGTAGTACCCGGATGGTCACGCACTAGTTTTTCTACCGGTCTTCCCCAGTGAATGAACCTTGGTACCTCGGGAAGTTTCATCCTGGCAAGGGTCACGGCGACTACCGGTGCTTCCGGATCGTCTTCCTCATCACGAGCACCAGGGATTTCAAAACCACTAATCTTACCCCATTGTCGTAAATAAATTAACCGGGTGTGCCATCCTTTATTTAAGGATTTGCCAAAAGAATTTTGTTCCAAAAAATTTTCCAGTGCGGCTTCATTTTCCCATTGGGCAAATACTGCTACCTTGCGAATTAACATTCTGGAAGGAGAAAATATTTTAGATCCCAGGGTCATTGCGGTCATGCATTCGGCATGAATCAATCCGGGGACCTCCTTTGATGTAGGAGGGAAGAGGTATGCCTTAAGAGCAGAAAGGTAATTTGTTTTTACCAGGTGGTAAGTAAATAGACTCATGATAACTTATATACAAAAAAATGATTTCAGCATCTATTTATAAGTGCTGAAAAGTATAAATATAGTTTATTAATTGAACTATTGAAGGGGAATTTCAAAAAGATCAAAGAGGGAAATTTTCAAAGATTTCATTTATTAGATTTTTTTAAAACGAAATCTCTGAAAACCATCCATCACCTTTGATTTTATTATTGAATAAATCAGTATATACGAATCATTTTTTTACAAACTCATAATCGCTTTTGAATTCACAAATTCTTTGACACCGAAACCTCCGTGTTCACGTCCATAGCCTGAGTTTTTCACTCCCCCAAATGGCATATTAGGCTGTGCTAATCCAAAAGAATTGATAAATACCATTCCGGTATCGAAATGCTCTTTTGCTAATTTGAAAGCTTTTTCTCATCTTTAGAAAAGATTCCGCCACCAAGGCCAAAACGGCTGTCATTTGCTATTCGTATTGCATCCTCATCATCTTTTGCATGAATTAATGAGGCTACCGGGCCAAATAATTCATCTTCATAAGCAGGCTGACCGGGTTTTACATTTCCCAATACTGTAGCAGGATAATAAAAGCCCTTTTGGTCAGGGATCTCTCCACCACAAAGTATTTTTGCCCCATTTTTTACACTGTTTTGAACTTGTTCGTGTAATTCATCACGTAAATCCTCTCGAGCCATTGGACCAAGGTCATTTTCATCGTCTGTTGGGTCACCATATTTCAGGTTTTTCATTTTTTCTACAAATCCATTTTTAAACTGTTCATAGAGTTTATCCACCACAATGAATCGTTTGGCTGCGACACAGGTTTCTCCATTATTAAACACCCTTCCCATTACGCAATGCTTGATCGCTACATCTACATCCGCATCTTCCAGTACGATATACGCATCATTTGAACCGAGCTCTAGTACTGTTTTCTTTAAATTTTCTCCGGATATTTTACCGATATGTGTTCCTGCATCAGGACTTCCTGTAAGGGTTACCCCTCTAACCAAATCATGTTCAATCACGGCATCTGATTGATCATGATCGATTAATAATACCGTAAAAAGATTTTCTGGTAATCCTCCCTTTTTAAAGATTTCTGAGAGTAATAATGCTGATCCTGTTACGGAACTCGCATGCTTTAGAAGTATTCCATTTCCAGCCATGAGGTTGGCGATAGTATATCGTATTACCTGGTACACCGGAAAATTCCAGGGCTGGATTCCGTAAACAACTCCAATTGGTGAATAAGAGATCAAGCCATGGCCTCCATCTGGCAATTTCCGCTCGTCATCTTTGAGTTGATCCGGGCCATTCTCAGCTGTATAATCGCAAATACCAACGCAAAGCTCAACTTCAGAATTCCCCTGTCTCTTTAATTTGCCCATTTCCTGAACCATTATTTCAACAAGCTCTTCCTTGTTGTCATTAAGGCTTTTACCGATGGATTTAATGATTTTAGCTCGGTCTTCAGGAGATACAAACTTCCAATCCAAAAAAGCTTTATGACAAGCTTCGATGGCCTGGTTAACCTCTTCTTTTTTCATCAAATTGTAATCCTTCAACTTTTCGCCAGTTGCAGGATTTACAGTGGTGATTACATCCTTTTCTTTTGTTTTGTTGCTCATGATAACAACAGCCATGAGCGAGACATGTTTAACTATTTCGGGAATTTATTGTAATTATTTTATTTGATAGTCAATTTATATAGAACTATTCATCCTTTAATCTCATTAATCTTGTACAAGTGTAAGAATTATAAATCTTTTCGATATCGATTAATCATGTCTTGTCTTGACTCAGCTGGGGATTCACTTTTTAATTGATCCTTTAGCATTTTTCCCATTGAAGGGAATTCCTCCGGATTAATTTGGGCGGATATATCCCATAATTTTGAACGCATGAGGGCTTTTGCACAATGAAGTAATAATTCTTCTATCTCTACCACAATACATGTTTTAGGGGTCTTTGATTCGGTATTAAATTTATTTAGTATGGTTGGTGAAATTGTAATCGATGCCTTACCATTAACCCTTAGGGTCTCATCTATTCCGGGTATCAAAAATAATAATCCTATTCTATTAGTTTCTGTGATATTTACCAGGCTGTCTAATCGATTATTCCCTTTATAATCCGGAATCAGAAGATTGTTGTTTGAAATTTTAACGAATCCCGGTTCGCCACCCCTGGGAGAAGCATCTAATTTTCCTGATTTACTGCAAGTGGATATAATGGCGAAAGGCGACTTGGATATGAAATTTATAGAATGCTTGTCAAGTGATGCAATATCCTTGATACTGGCTCTGCCACTTGGAAAGCCATAGATATCTCTAAGTTGTGATTCGTTATCGATTGTCATATCACTTTTTAATTTAAATAAAGGTTTATAACTGTTCCTGGAATTTCTCCATTTTATTCCATACATCCCAATAAGCTTGGTGAGCTTCATCCGTTTCGCTTTTTTCCAATTGAAGGGAATTCCTCCGGATCCATTTGGGCGGATATATTCCATAATTTTGAACGAACGAGGGCTTTTGCATAAAAAAGGAATAATTCTTCTATCTCCAAAACGATACATGTTTTAGGGGGCTTTTTTTATCACATCTCCAAAAGCCTTTACTTCCGGGTAAATAAAGAAAATAGTTCCTCTATGTAATTCTAATCCATATTGGGATTTATTCTATTATGTAGTTATTTTTATTTAATGAAAATTCATGACTCCAAATCTGCTTATGATTTAATTTTTAAGAACGTTAGTCGCTTTATAGACCTAACTGATGAAGAAAAAGAACTCTATAAATCTCTTTTAAAATCAGGGAGTGCCAAGCGAAAGGAATTCGTTTTGAGACCTGGTAAGATTACGAGGTATGAATATTTTGTAACCAAAGGGTGTCTAAAAGTATATTCTATCGACCGAAATGGCGCTGAACATGTGTCAATGTTTGCAATTGAAGATTTCTGGACCGGAGATATGGCAAGTTTTATGCTTCAACAACCTTCAACCTACTTTATCAAAGCATTGGAAGATTCAGAGTTTTTAATGATATCAAAAGAAAATTATGAGCGCCTTTTCGAGGAAATACCAAAGTTCGAGCGCTTTTACAGAAACATATATCAAAGATCATTGACTAATTATATTAGAAGAGCTAATCAGGGTATTTCATTAACGGCAGAGGAACGCTATGAAATTTTCCTAACTAAATACCCTCATATAGCTAATCGCATCACTCAAAAAGATCTTGCTGCTTATCTCGGTATTACTCCGGAATTTTTAAGTATGATTCGTAGCAAGATGAGCAAACAGTAGTTTTCTTAAACTAGATTAATTTTTTTCGATACAGAAGATCGTTCTTTTGTATTATGAAAAAGTTAACCACCCTAATAACCGTTATTTTTATAGTCCTTTGCTATGAGAGTAAAGCCCAGATTACCCAGCTGGAGTTAGCCTCAGGATTTAAGAAAACAGACTTTACATCTTTCTCTTTAAGGCCTCTTACTCAAGACTCGGACTTTAGTGTTGGGACGCTGGCCTTCTTTCAGAAGTATCATGAGGAAGAAAACCAAATGTTTGATGAAGCAGGTGTACAATCTACGCTTTATCTGAAAATAAATAAAGCTATTTTGGTTGGGCCAGGGTTGTATTATAACAGTGTATCAGGCTTCTCAGAAAGGCTATCTATTTTCTATGCGATCAGAGCACCACATTTTATATTAACTATAATTCCTACAGTCGCTCATGCTGAGAAGACCGGGTTGATTAATGGTGAGATGTTTTTACAAATGCAATTGACTCAACCATTAAATACTGAATGGAAACTTCTGCTTAGCGCACAAATGCTCTCTAATTGGGAAAAGTTCTCTAATCACACCAGGAGCTTTCAACAAATAAGAGCCGGATTTGAGAAACAGACTACACAATTTGGGCTGGCTATAGACTTTGACCAGTATGGTGATTCTCCTATAACAAAAACATCACTAGGCGTATTCATTCGAAAAATATTTCTAAATAATTAAAAAATGAATGATATGATGATTAACAAAATTCTAAACACTGAAAGTAATTGGGGAGCACTAATCGCTCGCCTTACGCTAGGAATCATTCTATTTCCTCATGGAGCTCAAAAGATGTTGGGCTGGTTCGGAGGATATGGCTATTTGGGTACGATGGATGCTTTTACAAATCAAATGGATCTGCCATGGATAGTTGCATTTGCTGTAATCATGATAGAGTTCTTTGGATCAATTTTCTTAATCCTTGGATTTGCAAGCAGATTATGGTCTTTGGCTATTACAGGTCTATTTACAGGAATAATTTTCACAACGCACTTAGAGCATGGATTCTTTATGAACTGGTTTGGAAATCAAGCAGGTGAAGGATATGAATATGCTCTGTTGGTTATTGGACTCTCTGTATCAGTCTTGCTCAGTGGAGGTGGAAAGTATGCAGTAGATTCTCAATTAAGTAAACAATTAAAATAGATTGTCATGAAAAAGATTATAACACTAGGTGCAAGTAGTAGTAAAAAATCAATTAATAAGACGCTTGCCATTCATGCGGCAAGTAAATTAGTTGATGCTGAAATTACTGTGATCAACCTAAACGAATATGTATTTCCATTGTATAGTGTCGATTCAGAAGAGGAGTATGGTATACCGGAAGGAGCCCATAAATTTAATGAGCTGATAAATACTGCGGATGGATTAGTGATATCCCTGGCTGAGCACAACGGCACTTATACTGCAGTTTTTAAAAACCTTATCGACTGGCTGTCCAGAATTGATATAAAAGTATGGAAGGGAAAGCCTATGCTGTTAATGGCAACTTCCCCAGGTGGACGTGGAGGCGAGAGCGTGCTTAATGCAGCCAAATCTTATTTTCCATTTATGGATGGCAACATTGTGGCTGACTTTTCACTTCCCTCATTTTATGATAATTTCTCAAATTATGGAATTACTAACATTGAATTAGCCTCCAGGCTAGATGAACAAATTGCCCTCTTTGAGAAATCATTTAAAATGGTGAAAACTGCTTAATGATATTAAAATGAAAAGGGCAATTGAATATCGAACAAAAGGTAAGGGTCATCATGGTATGATAACCAATCTGGTTGGTCCATCCGGGATAGGTCAGGATATTAAGCCATTTATATTTCTGGACTATATACATGGAGTTCCCTCTCAAGGCGCAGGCTTTGGGTGGCACCCACATTCCGGTATTGCAACTTTCACCTATTACATCGAAGGAGGTAGTGATCTTGAGGAAAGCACCGGAAACAAAGTGTCATTTAGAGCAGGGGATATTGAGTACCTGCAAGCCGGTTCCGGGGCATGGCATAAGGGGATTCTATTAAAGGATCAACCAACTATTGGATTCCAGCTTTGGATTTGTCTTCCACCGGAACTTGAAACTGCTGATGCAAAGAGTATTTATCTTACTACAGACCATATAATTGGCAATGATCGTTTTAAAGTTCTTTTGGGAGAACATGAAGGGTTGAAGAGTAAAATTGAATCTCCTAATGATATGAATTACCTGGATGTGAATCTGGGGCCAAATGAGAAATGGACCTATACACCACCTGAATCACATGATGTTTTATGGATGGTAGTTTATGAGGGAAAGTTGAGTGGCGACCTCCTTGCTTCGGTTGGAGAATTAATTGTGTTTCAAGAAGGTAGTCAACCTGTAGAATTTTCTTCAGAACACAGTGCAAGCTTTTTATTGGGATCTGCGAAGAAGTTTGAATACGATTTGGTGATTGGAAGAGGCTCCATACATACCTCTAAATATACTTTGCTGACTAGTCAGATTAAGATCAATAAGACATATGCTGAGCTAGTGAAGAAGGGTGTATTTGAATAATATGGCATACTCCAATGGTATGCTTATTCTCATTATGATGGGAAATGATTAGAAATCAATTAATTATAATAAAATGAAAAAGAAAGTAGAAACTATCGTGAGGGTGATTCTCGGACTCATCCTACTAATTTTCGGACTGGACAAATTTTTTGAATTTGTACCTCATGGTCATGTTATGACCGAAGAATTGATAACTGCTTACCATGGCTTATTGGCTAATAAATTTATTATGCCTTCTGTAGGAGTTGTGGAATTTATTTCAGGAATTTTACTGATATCAGGACGATATGTAATAGTGGCGTTAGTTGCAATGATTCCAGTAGTGTTTGGTATTCTTGGGTTTCACCTGTCGGTGGATCTACCCGGAATCTTACCTGGTTTGGGAGTTGCGTTGATGCATATTTATTTGATTGCCACAAGACGTGAGGTTATTGTTGATTTTATTAAACAAACTGACAGTATATAGCATAGTGCAGGTAAAGTAAGATGCACCCATTTCATTATGTGCTTTATATAGCCTTTCAATTTTAAAGTTATTTAGAATTTATATTTAAACAGTTATATAACTTATAATCATAGGTTGATCAGACTAAATTTCTTTCGCTGAGTTACTCAATAGAAAAACAAAAGAAAAAGTCCAATAGCTGTATTCTCAAATCAAAACAAAAAACAAATGCCACATTTTATAATTGATTGTTCAGAAAATGTATTGAACCAGGAATCTCCGGAAATAATTATGCAAAAAGTATACGATACTGCCGTTGCATCAAATCTTTTTGCGAAAGGGGATATTAAGATAAGAATTAACCAATTTAAATATTATAACATTGGAGATTCGGATAGCTTCATCCATGTATTTGGTAACATAATGGAAGGTAGAAGTGATGAACAAAAACTTAAAATCTCTAAAGCTATTGTCTTAGCACTTAAAACCATGCTACCCAAGGTGCCTATTATTTCAATGAATATCAGAGACTTTGAAAAGGCTAATTATTGTAATCGAACAATGGTTTAAAAACATTCTAAAGAAAATTATGGAAATAGAAGAAAAAAATCTCGCCAGATTAACAGGTCTGTTTTATTTACTGGTTATAATATGTGCCGGTTTTAGCCAGGGATATGTAAGAGGTACTTTAGTTATTGCAGATGATGCACATGCAACAGCACAAAATATCATGAATAATGTTGGTCTTTTTCGACTTGGACTCACATCTGATCTTTTGGCTTTTATATTTGACACAGTCATTTCTGTTCTTCTCTATCAGCTATTAAAACCTGCGGGAAAGACGCTTGCATTAATTTCAAGTGCTTTTAGGCTTATTGCTCATCCTGCTATTGCAAGTTTAAATCTGCTCAATCATTACCTTGCTTTAGAGGTTATTTCGGTAGAAAATTATTCGTTATTGTTTGATGGCAAGCAAGAAACTTTCATGATGTTATTTCTGGATGCGCATAACTATGGGTATTTACTGGCCGGAGCATTCTTTGGTGTACACTGTATTTTACTTGGAATACTAATTTATCGCTCGGTGAGTTTCCCAAGTATTCTTGGAGGTTTTCTTATGGGTAGTGGACTTGGCTATCTGATGGAATCTTTTGGCAACTTTTCTTTTCCCGGAAATGAAATATGGCTCGCTTTAGTAGTAGGTATTTCTGCAGCCCTTGGTGAATTGATGCTTACATTCTATCTAATCTTTAAAGGAATTAAAATCGGTAAATAAAATCATTTTGAATAGAATTGAAATCTATTTATTCATTCATATCCGTTTGTTGTTCTTATTCTATTTAAAATATACCGTATAATATTACAGTTCTTCTGATTATATAGTTGTTGGGGAGGAAGTTATTGATAGAATTATTTATGCTACCAATAATAAGCTAAGAAAACTATTGATTAATCTTCATGATTCTATTGAAATTGCTATTGAATAGATTGATTATAATCTCAATATAGGGAGTTTAAATTTATTAAATCACTAAATGGAGCTTAAAGTACTGGAAAATGGTAGCTTTTCAAATTAATTTAGAACACCTCAAGTTCAGGACAGGAGTATCTATTTTATGGAAGCTCACCATTATGGTTATCTCATTGCAGGAGCCTCTTTTGGGATACAATGTCAATTACTTGGGATACACATTTACAAAATCAATGTATTTCCTAAAGTCTTGGGTGGTCTTTTACTAGATGCTGCTGCAGGTTATCTGGGAATTTTATTGTCCCGGGTTATGAAGGTAACACTGCCTTTATCGTTGGTGTTGCTGCAGCACTTGGTGAAGTCGGATTAACGCTCTAAATGCTTCTAAAAGTAACTACTACATCCTATAAAACTTTGAAACAGTTACCAAGTTGAAAACAAATCTAATTGCACAACTACTCATTGCAATAGTAATATTTAAAACTTAAAATCATGAACATTTTAAAAATTAATAATCTAGAGCTTACCTATAAAAATGGTCATCAGGCCATACAGAATATGTCGTTAGAGGTTAAGAACGGAATGTTTGGATTATTAGGGCCTAATGGTGCCGGAAAATCGTCTTTAATGAAAACTATTGTAGGTTTACAGAAACCATCTTCCGGGACTATAGAATTTAATGATGTAGATATTGTTGAGCATACGGACTATATTAAAAAGAATCTAGGGTTTTTACCACAAGATTTTGGGGTGTACCCAAAAGTAAATGCTTATGATTTATTAAATCATATAGCCAATTTAAAAGGTATTAATTACAAATCTGAACGTCAAAAACAGATTCAATATTTATTAGAAAAAGTCAACCTTTTGGACTTCAGAGATAAAGAGGTACATAAGTTTTCGGGTGGCATGAAACAGCGCTTTGGTGTTGCCCAAGCTTTACTGGGAAACCCAAAAATCATCATTGTAGATGAACCAACAGCAGGATTGGATCCAGAAGAACGTAATCGTTTTAATACGCTTCTCAGTGATATTAGTAAAGAAGTTGTTGTGATTTTATCTACTCATTTGGTTGAAGACGTGAAAAACCTGTGTTCTGAAATGACTATAATGAATAAAGGTCAAATTCTTAAAACTGGAAAACCCAAAGAATTAATCAAAGAATTAGAAGGTAAAGTGTGGTCAAAATTTATTGAAAATGATGAGTTGGAAATGTATCAATCAAGTCTGAAAGTTATTAGTCAACAACTTATGGAGCGTCAACTTCAAATTACAGTTTTTGCAGCTACCCAACCTGAGGGGTTTTCACAAGTTGATCCAATACTAGAGCACGTCTACTTTAATGTGCTTTCTCAAAACAAATAATTATGAATGCTGTACTTCAATTTCAATTAAAGCATAGTGGTAACCGTTATATTTTAAGTTTATCAGGTATAATATTACTTTTTATTGGCTGGTTTTGTGGTTATAAATTTAACCTAACTGCTGGTGAAGGTATTTATCTTAATTCTCCATACACCATAGGGTTCATGATGGCTTTGTTAAGTCTATCCATGATATTTTTGGCTATTTTATTCGCCTTAGAGATTTTGTTCGAAGAGTGGGATACAAAATTTGATATCATGTTATTCTCATATCCAATTTCACTTAAACACTATTTGATAGGGAAGTTCGCTGGATTCACATTGAAAACATTTTTGAGCTTTTTAATTTTAATCATAGGTTTTGTCATGGGTCAAAACTTACGTACCGGAAGCGAAATGCAGTTAGGATTTAGTTTTTGGTCGTATCTCTATCCCTTTTTGATTTTTGGTGTTATTAACTGCTTTTTCGTTTGTAGCGTTTTATTTATGGTTGCCTATACGACCCGTAAGAAGTTATTGGTGGTTATTGGAGGTTTACTTCTATATGTACTTTACATGGTTTTATTGGTGTTTTCTAATTCACCATTCATGGCTGGAAGCATTCCGCAATCTATAGAAGTGCAACAAATATCATCATTATTGGATCCTTTTGGCGCATCAGCTTATTTCTTTGAAGCTAAAGACTACAGTGTTACTGAAAAAAATCAGTTTATCGTTTCGTTTAAAGGGTTTTGGGCTATCAATCGTATCGTTTATGTGTTATTGTCGATACTATTTTTGGTTATTTCTTATCGTTTTTATGCCTTCAATAAGAAGACAAGTAAAAAGGAATTGCAGCGCAAACAACGGAAAATTAAAGCGGTAATACCAAGATTGGTAATGGTTAAAACACCTACTCTTAATTTTGGGTTTAAGTCAGAGTTTAATTCAGTTATTTCCTTTGCAAGGGTTGACTTAATTTACCTTTTTAAAACTGTAACTATAATGGCTGTTTCCATGCTAATGATATTTTTTGTTGGTATGGAAATGTATTCTGATATAGATAAAGGTATACGTTTACCAGATAATTATGCCAGTTCAGGGCTTTTGGCGACTTCCATTTCTCAGAGCTTTTACTTATTAGGCGCAATTGTGTTGGTGTATTTTATTAATGATATGTACTGGAGAAGTAGTACCGCCAATTTTTATCTCATTGAAGACAGTGTTTTTTTTTCAAAAGCAAAGCTGAAAGGCCACATAATGTCATTGGCTGTGTTATTAGTATTTTTAACTGTATTGCTTATAGTACTAGCATTAGTGTTTCAAATCGGTTATGGCTATAAACAAATTGATTGGTTGGCTTATATTGGCTTTGTCATATTCAATACGATTCCGCTTTTTCTTTTTGGTACATTGTTACTTCTTATTAATAGTATCATCAATAACAAATATGTAGCCTTAGGGATTTCAATATTAGCAGTAGTCGTTTTTACAACACCATTAATAAAGATGTTGTTGTCCTATCCATTATTACACGTGTTCTCTGGATTCAACGGAGTGTATAGTGATCTAAATGGTTATGGGGCATACCTATCAGCCTTTTCAAATAGGTTGCTTTTTGGTATTGGTCTTTTAGGTCTATTTTGGACTTTTAATTCGTATTTGATATCAAAACAATGGACCAAAGTAAAATCTGTTGTTGTCCTTGTTTTTTTGGGGTTAGGTGTCTTTGGGGGCTTTAATTTTATGAGTGGCTATGCACCAAATAATGAGGATGCAGAACTAATTAAAGCAGTTCATTATGAAAAGAATTACCGTCATTATCAAACTATAGCACAGCCTACGATTGTAGATGTGGATACAAAAATAGACTTGTATCCTTCTGAAAATTCGTATAAGATTAAAGGGAAATATAGAATTCAAAATCTATCAGATGAGCCAATATATAAGATTTTGTTCAATTTTCATTCTGACTTAGAATTTGTGGATGCAATACTCAGGATACACAATAATGAAATTTCAATAGATCGGATTGTGTCAGAGATTAAACTGAATAAACCTTTAATGTCAAGTGATAAAGCAACTCTAGAGTTTAATTTATCATATAAATGGTATGCAGTAAATGGGCATCAATCTTTTAATGCCATCGTTGAAAATGGATCGTTTATGAGAATTAGTAATTACTATCCTTCGTTAGGGTACCAACCGTATAATGAGGTAGAGGACAAGCAAAAACGTGAAGCATACGGACTTGGGGATCCAACACCCTTAAAGACACTTGAAGCACCAGGGGTTTTTAAAAATGATTTTATCAATTTAGATATGGTGGTTTCTACGGAAAGTACTCAAACACCAATGGGAATTGGTGATTTAGTTAAGACTTGGACTGAAAACGATAGGACATATACACAATATAAAGCTGATAGTATTCCATTTCGATTTGCGGTAGCATCTTCAAAGTATCAAAAAAAATCCATAACACATAGAGGCATCAATATTGAAGTTTTATACGATGAAAAGCATCCAGAAAATGTAGATCGACTACTAAAAAATGCCAAATTGAGTTTAGATTATTGTACCGATAATTTTGGAGCTTACCCATTTGAAAAGATAAGCTTTGTTGAGGTCTCATCTTTTACAAGTGGATTTGCGGCTACGGCATATCCAGCCACTATTTTTATGACCGAAAACATGATTTTTCACACCAATATAGATAGTGACCCAAGTAAAGATGTAATAAATGAATTGGCAGGCCATGAATTGGCTCATATTTGGTGGGGAAATAGCCAAATAAATCCAGATGAAAGGGAAGGAGCTTCAATGCTCACAGAGACTTTGGCTATGTATACCGAGATGATGATTTACAAAAAGCTCTATGGGAAAGAAACCATGAGGCAACGAGTTCAGATTCACAAACAAATTTATGATAATGAAAAAGGACTTTACGGAGATCCACCTTTATATAAAGTACCTTATGGCGCTACTCATATAGCATACTCCAAAGGTGCGATTGCAATGGTAGAATTATCTGAATTAATCGGTGAGGATAAAGTAAATGAAGCATTAAAACGTTTTTTAGAGCATAACAAATATCCAAAAAAGCCAACGTCTTTAGACTTACTTGAAGAATTTTACAGAGTGCTACCAAATGATTATTTGAAGCAAGAAGTTGATCAATTGTTTATAGGTATCGATACGAAATGATTATAATACATCAAAATGAAAACACGAATTTATTTACACGTTTTAATACTGTTTTTAATTGTGACTTTTATTTGTCACTCAAGTGAAAACGCAATTAATGAAGATTCAAGATCTATTGATTTAGTTATAAAATTAGAAAATGTATCCATTGGAGGTACACTTATAATGCCATCAAATCTTAAGACAAATTCTTTAGTCATCATGAGTTCAGGAAGTGGGCCGCAAGATAGAGATGAAACTTTAGAAGGGTTTAAGATTTTTAAAGTCATAGCTGAGCATTTGGCGTCAAAAGGTATTGCTTCGTTTCGATATGATGATAGAGGGGTAGGTGTAAGTACAGGTGACTTTGTAAATAGTACTTTAGATAATCACTCTAAGGATTTAGAAGGCATTATGGATTATTTCAAAACCAAAAATAAACATTCTTTTAAAAGTTTTATTTTGTTTGGTCATAGTCAAGGCGGAATCTTGGCTGGAAAAGTTGCTGTTGAAAATGCATCCGTAAAAAAGCTAATTTTAATGGCTGCACCAGCAGTACCTTTAGTAGAGGTGGTTTTGTATCAAGTCAGACAAGACTATAATCAGACTAATATTTCCAATTCATTGATTGAAGCCGATGTATCCGCTCATAACAAATTAATGTGGGCTATTGAAGATGGTAAGGCCATTAAAGAAGCCAATCAGTTATTCCTTCAAACCACTGAAACTATTCTATATGAAATAAATTCAGAAACCAAGGTGGATTCCTCAGCTATAAAAGAACAGGCTATTGCAAAAGCAGAAACCTATAAAATGATTTATGGCTTACCATCGTTAACTTCTTATCTCTATTATGATCCGGCAAGTGATTTGGAAAAACTAAGCATTCCTGTTTTAAGTCTTTTCGGTGGTTTGGATTATCAAGTACCCATCCACCAGAATAAAGATGTATTGGAAAATGCCCTTCTTAAATCGGGAGCACCTTATAAATTCATAACCTTTGATAAGGCCAATCATTATTTTCAAGAAGCCAGAACAGGTAAGCGTGAGGAATATGCCATACTTGAAAAGAATTTTGTCCCTGATTTCTTGAAAAAGATATCTGATTGGATTCTAGAGTATAAATAATTTCCAGTTGTTTTTTAGTTTTAATATATCTATGTTTTGATATATCCTTCCTGAATTTAGGCAAGCTTTTACGTTTTAAGTGCTTAAGAAAAGGCACAAAGCTTTTTCGTGGTTATGCTCTAATGCTTAATTTTAAGGAAATTAAATATACATTGGAATATTCGCATCAACTCATTATTGATAATATCATCAACTTTATCGATTTAACCGAGATTGAAAAACAGAAATACTTTCCCTTCTTACAAAAGTTATCGTTAAAAGGAAAGCATTTTTGATGCAAGCTAGAGACATTACTAATTACGAATACTTTATAACAAAGGGTTGCCTTAAAGTATATACCTTGAATGAAAACGACGCACCTCATATCTCTATGTTTTCAGTTGAGGATTATTGGACAGGAGATTTATCTAGTTTTATGACCAAAGAGCCTTCATGTTACTTTATTAAAGCTACCGAGGATTCAGAATTACTTGGAATTTCAAGAACAAATTATGAATTACTTTTCCAGGAGATATCAAAATTCGAACGATTTTATTGCATACTTTACCAGAGATTGCTCATAAGTTACATAAGACGTTCTAACCACGGTATATCCTTACCGGCCGAATAGCGGTACATAAAGTTTAAAAAGAAATATCCTCACATTGTCAATAGAATTACCCTAAAAGATTTAGCTGCTTATATTGGTATTACGCCAGAGTTTATGAGCAAAATCATTACCAAGGTCAACAGAATGTAAAAGTCTTAAACTAGTTTATTTTTTTTCATGTATTCAAATGGGAACTTTGAAACATGAAAAAGTTAAGAATCATTTCATTTGTATTTACAGTTGGTCTCGTAAATGCATTACAGACGCAATTCACACAGATTGAATTGATTTCAGGCTTTGACAAAACCGATTTCACATCGAACTCAAGTTACTTCATTAATGAAAGAAAAGCCCTAAGCATTAATACATTGGCTTACTTCCAGAAGTATAACGATGATGAAAATAAAGGTTTTGATGAGGCAGGTGTCCAACCTACCTTATTCTGGAATAATAACGAACATATTTCAATTGGTCCATCTTTATACTACAATAGTATTGCAGGTTATTCAAGACGATTATCGACAAAGTTTATACTTAAAAATATACACTTATTATTGGTCGTAATTCCTTCAGTAGCCCATTCTGAAAAAATGGATGCTGGCTATGCCGAGGCCTTTGCACAATATTAGTTCAATATACCGGTGAATAATAAGGTGTCACTTTGGGTCAACGGACAGTTTAAAACCGTATGGGGCAAATTCGAGACGCATATAAGAAGTTTTCAGCAATTCCGTATGGTGTAATCTATCAAAGGAAACCCAATTTGGCATTGGTGCAGACTTTAACCAGTATGGACCCAATCCAATAGAAAAAACATCTTTCGGTGTGTATTACCGAAAAACTTTATAAATAATTTAAATCTTAAATATTATGAAAAATTTAGTGCGAGTTTCACATTGGTTAGCATATGGATATTTAATCTATGCCTTTGGTTATGCAAGTCTTTTTAAAGTATTTCAAAAACAAAGTATGATGGAAAACATGAGCAATTTTGGCTTTGGAAAAATATGGACATTATCTATTGGTTATGGCGAATTGTTGGGCGTAATTGGTTTGGTTGTTGGGTTTTGGATACATCAAGTTAAAAACCTATCCACTTTATGGTTATTGCCATTTGCAATTGGTGCATTGATAACTCATTTTGCACATAATGACTATGAATACTTTTACACAGCTTTATATTGTTGTATTGCTGGTATGGCTCTACTTCTTACAGATAAAAATTTCAAAGTTACAGTATAGGGGTTTAATCTCCGAAATTTTAAGGGAAGGCACGGTTATTAAGAGAGCTCCTACCGGAACCAAGTATGTGAAGGTTTTAAATTTTTCCTTTTGGTAATCGGTCTTTCCTTAAAAAAATAAATAAATAAAACAGAAAATATTAATTAGTTATGTGCAATTAACGAAAAATGAAGAAAATCTTAACAATAGCAATTTGCATAGTAATATTCATTTCTTGTGATGAGAAACAAGGAGAATATGTCTGTACTCCATGTGATTTACCATGTGACACATTATCGTTTAAAAAAGCAGGTATCTGTCCTGATTGTACTATGAACCTAATAAGAAAAAGTGACCTAAATAATGAGGCCGATTTAGTATTAAATGATGTTCAAATTAAAACAGGTTCTGGTGTATTCTTAATAGAAGGTTCAGAAGGAAAAAAAGAAAAAACAATCAAAGTATATTATCACAAACCAAAAAATTTTACTATCGATTCAAAAGTATTAATGGTAATCCCAGGTGCGGGAAGAAATGGGGACAGTTACAGAGATGCGTGGAAAGAAGAATCTGAAAAATACAATGTTCTGATTCTATCACCGATATATGAAGAAGAACAGTATCCATTCGAAGAATATCATCTTTGCGGATTAATCAAGGACTCCAACTTAATAGAGTCTGTAGAGTTTATGAAGGGGACAAATCAAGCTCTTTTAAATGAAGAAATATTCACTTTTGAAACAAATTCAAATCAAAATGATTGGCTTTTCTATGATTTTGACAGAATTTTTGATTTAGTTGTTGAATCAACAAATTCTTCCCAAACCCAGTATGATATTTTCGGACATTCAGCAGGAGGACAAATCCTGCATAGGCTTGCTTTACTTACAAGTGAAATGAAAGTAAATCATATAATATCATCAAATTCAGGGTTTTATACGCTTCCAGATTTTGAAAATAAAATGCCTTTTGGAATACAAGGTTTGTATTCACATGATGAAGAATTAATTCAATCATTTAACAACAAATTGATTCTTTTAATAGGTGAACTCGATAACGAAAATGAAAAGGGTGGAACTCTTCTAAGATCAAAGACTGCAGATAAACAAGGGACAAATAGACTTGAGAGAGCTAAATATTTCTATGAATATTCAAAAGTTAAAGCAAATGACCTAAATGCTGATTTTAAATGGAAAATTGAAATTGTTCCAAATGTCGGTCATAACCATGAATTAATGGGGAATGCAGCAGGAAAACTTTTATATGAATAAGAAGAAAGCACATAACAAAGCATAAAACGGACATGCCACCCATTTGTGATGGCAAGTCGTTTATGCGATCCGATAATTAAATTTCTAAAAAACAAAAATCAAGAAAAAATAATCACAATAGCAGCGAGTAACAATCAAAAATTCACAACGTCCAGCTATGATGAGTGGGGATTAGAAAGCACTAACCTCTCGTCTCGTACATAGTCACGCCTTGATTTAAATTTAAAACTTGTGGTGGACTTTACAATCCCCACCATAATCCTGACCGATAAAACCCCGTTCATTCATAATATTTGTTGTGGGTAGTTTCACCATCCAAAAAGTTTACCTAACCCTAGCAATGCTATGAAAATCCCCATGTAGACAAAAGCGAACTTATTGAGATTCGTCCAAATGTTGAGTTTCAGTTGGCTATTCTGGTGAATGAATTTTGAAATTGCTTCTTTGATATTCGAAAAGTTCTTGATATCAAATTCACTTAGTTGAAATTGCTTGCCGTTTTGAAGTTCTATTAAAATACCCTGATATGTTCCGATGTTGTTCGAGAAAGGATAGGTGATGTACCCTTTAATATCGGATTCTGTTAGAGTTGTTCGCCAAAACCACAGATATACAATGTTTATCAGTTTACGTTCTGGGTCGATAATGACTGTTCTCAATGAAGTTGTTCCGAAATATAACCCCATGAATGCAATTATAGAAAACATAAGGAACACTGTTAATCCAATAAATTCAAAATCTTCTAATAGGTTATTTAAAATCATAGTGCTGAAAATAGCAAATGCAGTTCCTAGCAATAGCAAAAACAACTTTAATAATGTTGGTCCAATCTTAGCTTTTGACTTCTCCATAATTACCCACAACGCTTAATGTATGAATCGTAGCTTTGGTTTGTGCGTTTGACTTGTGGGGCTATGATTTCATACATGATGTTACATGCTTTTAGTTGAAATTAAATAAATCTGTTGCATTGTAAAATTCGATTTCGGCTATATTAAAAAGCGAGGCAAGCCTATTCCTCTCAGCTTTTAGATAGCCCATTGTATCATAAAATTCAGTTTTTATTGAAATAGCTACTTTTTTAAATTTATGATCAATTAATTCTGCCAAGTGTTTGTCTTGTTCGCCTAAGGATTGTCCATAAATAATAAGATTTTCTGAAGAGTCCGATTTTAATTTCTCGAAACAGTAACTCAAATATTGATTTGAATTAATCTGTTTTAGTTTGGATTCGGATGTGCCTTCACTTATAAAAAGAGGATAATTTGACCTATTAATTTGTTGAGTAATTAAATCAAGCAACCAGTTATCGTTGAGTCTTCTTATTTTTAAGGAATCTATACCATTATCAAATAGGAATAAAGAACCATGTAAGTAATAGATATGGTTATTCTTCATCTCATCCGGTCTTCGGAATTTATTAAAGAAAACATCATGATTCCCAAAAAGTAGTCACCAAACTTTCTGGTATCCAGAATTAGATAATATAAATACAGATCGTAATTGGTAGTATAAATGTTTGTAAACGGTCTGAGCTGTTCACTAAACTCTCTCAAATTTTCGTAATCAATACTCGCTGGTGTTGGGTGAATTCGTCTTATAGATTCAATTAATCCTTGTCTAACCTCATTCCTAAATTCGATTATCCTTGGTTCATTTATTTCTAAAGCTGTATGAACTCGTTCAGTTATTTCTAGATTCCGAAGGATGAGTTCAAAATTCTGTGTGCCAAATGATTGAAACAATTCTTTAGCTACATCCGAGCAATTTTCAATAAAATTTTGATGCAGAAATTTATACCTTAATGTTTCACTAAAATTTAAGCTGAATCCATTTCCTAGGAGAATAGGGCAGTCGGTGAAAAAACTTTCAATATTTCTCCATTCTCTTATTCCTTCATTATTTAGTTCTTCTGCGGTAAACATATCATTGCATGTAACGAATGGCTAACCGCGACTCTATCGCGCTTATTCCTTATATAGCTTCCGTTGCATTGGTAGTTAATAAATTCCTTTAAAATCTAAAAATAGCTGTTTCTAGTTCAAAATCAAATGATCCTTTTTATTTATACCCGTTAGTAAACGTTTGTAACCGACTGTAATCGGGATATTTTAATATCCGTCTGTTACCGTTTACTAATGACTATTTTGCCATTTATTTTTTCAGCTTAATCAATGATCTTTCGATAATGATCAACCTTGAAAAATCTAAACTTCTATCTTCTATAATTTATTCTCATAATTTCCCGGAGCTTGTCTTTAAAAGCAAGAGGGTAGGGCATATCTTATCTTCATTCCAAAACCAATGATATTGAGATAGGTAGTACACTTTAGTTGATGAATTGATCGGACCTTAATCGATAGTATTTGATATATCATTATCAGTTTATTTTGCTCCGGGTAAAAATAAAAGAGGCAGCTTTCAAGCTGCCTCTTTTTCTTTTATTAAATGGATTTTAATCTATAGATACGCTTATGAGATTGTCGTCAGGAATTCGGTCTATTAATTTATTTAATGGATCGATACCTGCTTTTGCAGGCTCCTCATTTACAATAATCTCCACCGTATGCTGCCCGGCCGATATCTTGTGTTTTTTCAAGTATAACGGGACTTTCTTCGTCCGGCCGTTTTCGTCTAATTCATCCTCAGCGAATACACCAATATCTATATAATCGGCATCATAATTCGCTGCTGTTTCCATTCCCAGACTGTCTGCATACATTTTAGCTGAAGAGATATCCAGGGTTACTTTATAGGTGCTGTCTGCTAACATTTCAGCAGTAGCTTCATTGGTTTTATTCTCATACAAGGTGATTTTGTTCCAGGTATCTTCTAAATAATACTGTAAACTATCAGGCGTATGATTCTTTAAATGTCTGTATAAGTCTGAACTGCCCGGATAAGGAGGTTCTTCTCTTAATGCGAATTCATTTCTGAACTCTTTCAGAGCACTATCTATAGCTACCGGACCAATGAGATCTCTTAATCCATACAATATCAAACTTCCCTTGTTGTACCACTGGTAAGACCTATTACAGTTGATAAAAGTATTTTCTTTTTTACTTTCACCGGATCTGCCTCTTAAGTAGTCATCCAACTCATCTTTTAGAAAGCGTTTCATGTTGTCTTTGCCGTATTTCCTTTCAGTAAGCACTAATGCTGAATATTCGGCTAAAGCTTCAGATATTAAGTTGGCTCCTCTGGTGTAATTAGGTGTTATCTGATGACCCCACCATTGGTGTGCCAGCTCATGGGCCGTTACATAATAGGTGTAGTCAAAACTATTCGGATCATCAAAATCTGCCAGCCATCCAAAACTTTCAGAGAAAGGAACGGTATTTGGGAATGATTGTGCAAAACCTGCATAACGAGGAAACTCCAGTAATCTCATTTGCCTGAATTGGAAACTACCGTAAGTTTCTGAGAAGTAGGTTAACCCATCTTTATAGGCAGCCTTGAAGCGATCGAGGTTGTAGTCGTGTTTATCGTGGTAGTAGATTTCTATCGCTACCTTTTGACCATTTGGTAAAGTGGTTTCGTCCTTATGAACCTCATAATCTGCAGATACAATATTAAAAAACGCCTGTATCGGTGTATCCTGGATATAATGGAAATACCTTCGATCACCTTCTGTCCATTCTTTCTGAATATAACCGGGTGCAATGGCAATTTGATCAGGCTCAGTACTAATTGTTGCTTCAAAACTGATCAAATCAGCCTCATCTGAAAATAAGAGTGTTCTTCTACCATACGGATCATCATGAGGTGGTAATTCATAATCTTTTTCCGGAAGATTATATTCTCTTCTTTTTTCATCACTGCTAATTTCTGATCGACTAGAATAACCTATATCCGGTATTCCACCACCGATGAAGGTACCATTATAGACTATTTCCCTGCTATAACCACTATTAGCAAAACCTTTGTTTGTAATGGAACTTTTGATCTGCATTTTAATCGTGTCACCAGGTTGAAGGGTATAAGGCATTTTATATATTCTATACCATTCATATTCATTTCCTTCACCGAAAACCTGGAATTTAGGTGCTTTATAATTCAATGGGTATCGATAGTCTAATACTTTATCTTCATATATTAAATCATAAGAAGACAATGACCCTCCAGCTAAGTGAATTGAATCAATTGGTGTATCAGTTTTATTGACCATCGTCACCTGCGCATCGAAATAGGCTTCCCTTTTCTTTGGATACAGGTCTGCAGCTAAATTAATGTCAATGATTTTTGGTTGAGGGATAAACTCATATTTTTTGAGTTGCTTTTCATAATGCGCTTGTCTTTCTAATTGTTCATCGGCTGTTAGATAAGTATTTACATATACCACATTATTATATATATAAGCACCAACTCCCAGGGCTAAAATGAATGAGAAATAACCCACAACCGTCGATTTGTTGAAGAGCTTACTTTTAGCATTTTGAATTCTCTTTTTAAAATTATTTTCTGTTCCTCGGTTGTAGAAAATAGAAAAGAATAGGACAAGGGAAATACCAAAGAGCGTCCAATAGAGATTAAACCAGAATAGGGGTTCACCAAAATGACCCAGGCCATTCATTTCTGACCACCTGTAATTTGGTTTATAGGAGTAAAAAAACAGGTTGAAATTGTAATCAGCAAACTGTCTTAATACGATAATAATCAGCCAAACTCCAATACTAGCGGCATGTCCTGCAAATTTATTATTTACCAATAGGTGCACGGCAAATACCAGCATTATCATTTGAAGGTAATCAGGAAATGTAATGAGGTAACAATCTATCAGATAAGTTGTCAGGTGGTATTCATGATACCCTTTCAGAGTTTGAACTGCAAGTCCTACGATGATTGGTAATGTAGCTAATATAAATGCTACAAATGCCATTCCCAGGAATTTAGAACCGATTATTACCCCATCTTTTACCGGGAAAGTATCATTAATTTTACTGTATCCGGTTGTTTTATCTCTGTGAAGCGTTTCACCAGTAAAGAATACCAGGATGATAAAGACAAAAATACTGTAATCAAATCCTTTATACTCCATTAGAACAGATGTGACCGGGTGTGAAGGAACACTATATAAAGTCTGGCCAATCCAGAAGTCAATGACTAGAAATACCAATCCTCCTAATAAGATCGATCTGAAGTAAACATCTTTTAATACATTTCGAACTTCTATTTTACTCAATGTAATTAAGCTGTTCCAATGGTAGCTACCTTTGAAGCTAACACCTACTAGACGCTCTTTAAGGGCAGTATATTTAGAGGCTTCTTTTTGCTTGGATTTCTTTTGCTTTGTTTTAAAGAAGTAATTAAAACTGAATCTGAAATAAGCCGCTACAAAGAACAATATTCCTACGCCGGTCCACAATAACCTGTTGGCTAACAAATTGCCTTGAACAGCTAGCAGGAAGTTATTCTGCTCATAAGCTGTCAGGTATCTTGTCTGGTAATTAAAAGAGTTAAGCGCGAATGGATCCAGTATTTGCACCAGGTCCTTATTTTCTATATCCTGAGATAAAAAATTTGCCAGTAGGTAAACTATAAAAACAATTATACCTCCAGAATAGATCGATTTGATATTTCTTTTAAAAACGATTAATGCAAAGAATAATGTTCCTGATAACCAAAGGTTAGGGAGCATCATAGTAAAATAAGGCTGGAAATAATTGACAAATCTATTAGGGCCAAATCGACTGGCTTCAGTCCAGCCGGTAGCCGGTCCGATTATACTTCCCAGGTAAATACCCGCTGCCACACCCAATGAAATAAAAACCAGGGTGACGAAAGATCCCCAAAAACGGCCCATGAAATAAGCACTTTCGGAAATCGGATAACTAAACATAAATGTTCCTGTTTTATGCTCAAGGTCGCGATATAGAGGAACTCCCATTACTGCAGAGGCTAAAAAGATAGCGAATAAAGAAATGAGTAATTGTAATTCGGCAATCATTACCGGTGCATTGTGAAACACTTTTTCTGAAGCGGGTGTGTTTCCCGAAGCGATCAATAAAAAGGCAACAAATGCTAAAAGGCTAAAATATATATAAGTAGCAGGTCTGGTGAACCTGTATTTTAGTTCAAAGGTGAAAATATTCCAGAACATGAGTTAAAAGTTTAAGTTCGTTTAAAGAGTTACAGGATCGACTTTTTTTGAAATATAGCTGAAGTAAACATCTTCCAGATCAGCTTTTGCCGGTTCAAATCCATTTTTAGGATCTTCTTCACTTTCTACTCTTAAACTAAGACTTCCTTCAATCAATTTCGTGGAAATCACATTGTAGTTCGTTTTATATTCATCAAGGTCTTCTTTCTGAATTGCTTTTTTATAAATTCTTCCTTCTAAACTCTCAATTCCTTCTTTTGGCTTACCCTGCATCAATACTTCTCCGGCACAAATAATTGCCATATTAGAACATAAGGTAGTTACATCCTCTACTATATGTGTTGATAAAATAACGATAGTATTTTCTCCGATTTCACTTAATAAGTTGTAAAACCTATTTCTTTCTGATGGATCCAATCCTGCAGTTGGTTCATCAACGATTATAAGAGATGGATCACCAACAAGGGCCTGGGCAATACCAAATCTTTGACGCATTCCGCCAGAATAAGTACCTAATCCTTTCTTTCGGTGACTATAAAGGTTAACCTTATTGAGTAAACTTTCAACGACATATTTTCTATCTGATTTATTCCCAATACCCTTCATTTGAGCAATATGGTCTAGCATTACTTCGGCATTAATTCTAGGGTATAATCCAAAGTCCTGAGGAAGATAACCCAGCTTCTCTCTGATTTGCTGCTTGTTTTCAGAAACATCCAGGTCATCAAGGGTAATAGTCCCTGTATCTGCATCTTGTAAAGTAGCAATAGTTCTCATCAACGACGATTTTCCGGCTCCGTTAGGACCTAAGAGACCAAACATTCCATTGCCGATTTCGAGAGAAACATTTTTAAGTGCCTGAACACCGTTGGGATAGGTTTTAGAAAGGTTGTTGATAGTTAATTTGCTCATGATTTATTCTTTTGAAAATTACTTATTTAAGGTTGTTTTTTTGGTTATTCATATTTTAATAAAAATCGAAAGTAGCTTTTTAAAATCCAATCTTAAACCTTTTCAGTATTACATACTGCCATGTAAACGGTATCTGACTGTTACGAATGGTACGAGCCATATTTGTGACGATTAGATTACTGACGGGATAGGATATGTTCAAGCAGATAGAAAGATAATTCTTTAACCCGGAATAAGATTTTTGTATGTAAAATTAAATTTTCAGAAACAACGAATAGAACTTTCGCTGTTTCGTTGTTTTATTTTGAAATTCACTGTCATTATATATGGTATATTTAACATATATCAATACTATTCAAGTAATAAATTCCAGTTTGTTTATTTAACATTTATAACCAAGTCAGCATTCAGATCATTAGCCAGGTGCCTTGCATTTTTGACTGCATCATCCGCATTTGAGTACTTAAATGAAAATACTGGTTTGGAGGAATTTGAGTAAATGAGCGTTTTGAAGTCGGTTACTTTTCCTGAAAAAGTCGGGCTTATTCCATTAGGTGTATTGCTATTTATGTAGCTGTTTGAAATCACCTTTATTTTTAATATTTCAGGTAGTTCCGTCCATTCTCCAAATTTGTAACCGCCAATTGATAAATACTCTTTAAACCTCTTTTGAGAAAGATCAATAACTATTCCACCATAAGAAGAGATAATTAAAAGGCCTATAAACAATGTTCCTATTCCTACAGCTAATATTGTTTCAGTTGAACTTCCACTTTCCAGAAAGGAAGGACTGACCAAAACAAATATACCTGCCACTACTAGAAGTAATCCGAGTAGGTGAGGGCCTGATGACAGGTTTCGTTTTTTAAAATCAAAATTTTTCATGTAAATACAAATAATATTATGGATGTTTTGAGCCTTTTGGAAAAAATAAAATCCTTGCCACAGGCCCTTATTCTCTTATGTAAGTAAAAGAACTATTTAATAGGATTTTTACTTAAGTCGTCTTCCTCTATCGAATATTTATATTGTTTGACCCATTCGGGCATAGCGCTATACGGAGGAAGCACAACCCATTCATTATCACTCTGATCCTTTGAATTTAATTTCGAGATCAGTTTGTAATGGTAAAGGATTATCTTTATAGAGTCTGGTGATTGGTCGATTTCACTCACATAGAAGCTGTCTAACTCATCCTCTGATAACTCTAAGGCGATTTTTTCTATCGCTCGGGATATTTCGCTATTATTTGATTCAAATTCAGAGATTGTCTGCTTTTCCATTTGATTTTCAGCTATTGATTTTTCCTGATCTGATTGGCATCCTAATAGGGTCGATAGAATTAATATTAATAGATAGTTTTTCATTACTGTAATAAAAGATTTAGAATATTTTGTTTTTAAGATATATCCTCTATTTAATGCTCCGGTTGTTTTCCTATTTAAAATGTGCTACACCGACTGCTTCATAAAGCTTACTGCAATCATAGACTTTACCATCCTTAATTGTCGTTTCTATTCTTCGAATGTTGCTAATATCTTCCAGGGGATTTCCATCTATGATGATCATATCGGCGAGATAGCCTTCCTTTATAACTCCAAGATTATCATTACCGGTAATATTCGCGGCATTGACTGTAGCAATTTGTAATACGTCGCCAACAGAAATACCAGCTCTTACATAGTTTTCTAATTCTTTATGTAAGCCAAAGCCAACCATCGAATCAGTTCCGGCAACGAGGCGTATACCGGCATCGTGAAGCGCTTTTACCATCTTTAACATGTGTTCATAAGACTTTTTATATACCGGACGTTCTTCATCAGTCATCGGTAATCCACCGGAATAGAAAGCTCTCTTTACTTGAATAGGCAATCTGTCTAAAATGGTGTCAAAACTTGGATTGGGCTCACCGGCCTTAGAGGTAAGCATTCCTTCGAAAATCGAGACTGTTGGATCGATCACTATATCTTTTTCTTTTAGAAGCTTAACCAGTTTCTGAAATTCTTCTCCTTCAATATCAATCTGATGAGCATATTTTCCCGGCATGGAAAAACGTAACGGAGTTCGGGTATCAATGGTGTCACCAAGGAAGTTTAAGGCAATCATATTGATATGCTGGATTTCATCATATCCATCATTTATCGCCTGTTCAGCAATCATGTAGGAGGGAATATGTCCACTTAATCGCATGCCGAGTTCATGAGTTTTTTCTGCCATCGGTTTCACCCATGATGGATCAATAGAACTATACAATTTTATTTGCTGATAGCCCCGGTCATGATAAAACTGTATAGCTTCTAATCCTTCTTCCAGTGATTTCACTATTTTACCGGTCGGACCGGCATAAGGACCTGCCTGATCGATAAAACCACTCATTATTAAAATCCTTGGACCTAACACGGTGTTTTTATTAAACTCATCTCTGACAGTGGGAAGCTCAAAATTATTTGCCATGTCCCGTACAGAAGTAACACCTCCTGCAAGATTTAAAATACCGTCTGATCGGGATAGGTGACCATGCATATCGAATAAACCTGGCATTAGTGTTTTACCACTACCGTCAATTATCATAGCATTTTCTTCCACATCAGCATCATCCGTTACTTGTTCAATTGTATTGCCGTTAACAATAACAGTTTTATTTTCCATCATTGAGCCGTCTTCAGAATTAAAGACATTGACATTTTTGATTACCAGTTTTCCTTTTGGCTGGGTAGTAAGCTCATCTGCTATTCTTTTATAATTTTCTTTTTGCTTTGCAGTTTGCAGCTTATATAGGTGAGAGCCGATTGATTCATATCCTTTTCTTATAGTAGTAAGCCACGAAGATGGGGAAGCGAAAAATCTATTGTCTTCATCAAACCAAACATAGCTGGGCTCAAATGATATGCCGACAAATTCAACTAACTTTAATTGGAGGGTATCACCAATTGAATGATCAGAAACCGAAGTCAATTTGGTATTACCATTCGGGTAGAGGTCAACGGAATTGGCTTCTAATAACTTTCTTACCAATAGTTCCCAACTTCCCGGGGTACTATTGATCCCAATATAAAAGGCATTCTTACTTTCCGTTTGTCCGGTTTCGGAGTTACTTTCCCAACTGGCCTTGCCATTTTTAATCTTAAAGCTTTCAGCTACCGTGTCTTTCAGATAATTATGACCCTGAACCTCCAAAGATTTAATCATTCCCTAGTCGTTAAGTATGACAGTTTCTTCCAGGTGGGGACCTCGTCCGCGATCGTTAAATTCATAAACAAAATTGTACTTCCCGTCTTCTGTTTTTGAACTATTGAAATAACCTGCTTCCTTATCACCAAAGAGGATGGTGTAATTTTGAGTTTCATATTTGGGTGTTGCTTCCTTATCGTCACATGAAAATAAGGTGAATAATAAAAGGGCTGGTAGGATGTATTTCATAGTTGTGTAGTTGATGATCACTAATATATAATAATTTTTTCAAACCCTTCAATTTTAAAGTCAATCTGATTTTAAAGAATAACTTTTCAGGAAAATAAGTAGATATTGGTTAATTAATGCATGTGATTTGGGCTGGTCTTTTAGTTGTCACCTTATCGCATATATGAATTGAAAAGTATATGTGTAGAGTTTTGTCTGCCTTATTCTGAGACTAGCAACAGTGTTTTTTTATTATCCTCTGTATTCACTTATCTCAAATAAATGGCCATCAGGATCCCGAAAGAAACATCGGGTTTCCGCTCCCCGGGTAAAGGGAGGTGTTATGAAGTCTGCTCCTTTATCTTTTAATATTTCGTAGGACTTATTGCAGTCTTTCACTCGAATGGTATAAGAATGACTTACCTTATCTTTATTCACAGGGACTACAAAATGAGTGTCGGGTTTATCCTCTGTTGGGCCTCCCGGGGTCACCAGTAAAATCCAATTCCCCAAAAACTCCAAGACCAATGAATCACCCCCGTATTTACGAAATATTTTTGCCCCTAATACATCTACATAGAAAGCTTTGGATTGGTCGATATCAGACACCACTAAAATGGTAGTTAGCGCTGAGTCTTCAAATGGGTTATTCTGATTATCATTCATTTTTATAATTCTTGGTAACTTTTTGCTACAAAAAGCGAAGGTTATGAATTACTAATCTTTGTATCCTACAAAGCTTCACCTTATTTGAAATTAAACACTTGGGACTAACTTTCCTAAATCCCGGATAATTATCCTATTCTATTTAAGGAGCAATTTATGGTCTTTTATATACCATTTGGTTACTCGTATTTAAATTTTCATGTTCTTTTTGATTGAAAAAGTGAATTCGGGAATATTTGTCTGTCCTTAATTGTTCAGCTATATGATTATCTCATTAAGATCAAGGTGAATACTATCAAAATATTACCGGGTCAACTCATCTTTTAATGTATCAACTTTGACAGTCCAACCTGAATCTTCAAGTGTCTTTGTAGTCCGAATAAAACGATTCAAAGAGTCTGAATAAGTTTGGTTTTCATATTTGATAAGTTCGAAATCTCCGTTATTCCATCTATATAATTTTTTAGAATATATCTGGCTTGCCATACCTCCTTGTCCGAAAGTAGTCAGGGTTTTTGATTCGTAATCTATAGATGGATTAACGACTTTTGAGAGAAACTTATTTTTATAGTATTTATTCCTTTCACTATTGTATAAGTAAACAGTATACATCTGATTCTTTACACCACTTGCTTCCCTGTTGTGAATTGCTACATCCGGGAAATCATCAAAATTATAGTCTTCAAAATAGACCTTAGGACCCTTTTCAAAGTTCACAATATCCTCAATACTAAATATAGGATAATTAAAATATCTTATATCAAAAGAATCTTCGTCATGATAGAAAGTTATTTGCTTTATTTGACCATTTCCTGTTGTATCGATTTCAGCATATACATCAAATTCGATTGAGTCTGATTTGTAAAGGCTCCTTGATCTAAACTTAACAGAGTAAATTTTTGGTTTTATTACAAAGCCATTTTCTGGTAATTCAGGGAACTGAAAGGGGTATTCTTTATCTGGCTTTTCATTTCTACCAGTTTCTTCAGGGATTGATTTACTTTCAAAATTTCGTTGTCCGGATGGTTTCGAATCACATCCGATTATTATTGAGATTACGATTAAAGTAAATATTATTTGTCTCATATTTTTGAATGCTGTTACAGTTGTAAAGCCTGGCAATGTGGTATTTAAATTGTTGAAATAGTTATTTTCTTAATTTTTTAATGGCCATAGCTAAATAAGCACCAATAAGAGCTGTGGGTAAAGACTGAAAAATGCAAAATATAACTTCAAATGGTGCAAAGTTATGTGATGATGGATCCCAAAATGTCACATCGTAAATTATTCTAAGAATTATTGATAGAATGACTCCAAGAGTAACTAGAAGTGCGATTTTCCATGGCTTTTGATCAAAAAGTAAGGTTGAAAATACAGATCCTATTAAAGTTCCGGTACCAACAATGAGCCAGAGATTGCTTTCTGATAAATTCAACTCATCGTAAGGTATTCTCCAATAGGATATTGCCCCGATTATTATTCCCGCAAGTGTCAACCAAAGATTTACTTTATTTTTCATTTAGTGTTTTTTAATTATCAATGACTTCAAGATTAAGCATCTACTCTCAACTCTTGAGATTAGGGGAAGTAACTTATACAATATTGGTAGTAGGTTATTTAATTAGTAGTTGTCGTGGATACTTTTATTATCAAAATAAACATCTTTCAGTGATTCTTCATTTTTGATCGGAGATATTACTGTTTTATCAAAAGTTCCTTAAAGTCATTTTTGTCCAATGATCTAAAGTGTTCCAAATAGCTTTTTTTAACTCCTGTTACCAGATTGCCCGTTATTTCACCATATAAAACAGAATCAAGTTTTATTATAGTTCTATTTGAATCTATTGAGACAATGGTAGATAAAACAGTAATATCAGCTCGGTAATCTTCAATCAAATCAAAGTTTATATAAAAAAGGCTATCAATTAAATTCTTGTCCGGGTTTTCACTATATGGATGTCCTGCACTTAACGATTCCAGTATTTCTGATTTAGGCTTATTTATGTGGTATATTTGATTCATTTTAAAATCTATTTTGACCTGTTCCCTGGGTAAAGTCGTTGCCCAAAACGAAAAGATACTAATCGCGACTATTGGTATTGCTAATGATTTGCGAATATTTTTATTGGCATCAATGTGCTTTTTAAAATAGATATAAGAAAATGGTAAAATAAGAAGTGCAAATAAGTCTGAATAATCAACAATTCGGCTAACACCGATTCCATTCTGCTGAAACCAATCAATAATGTGTTGAGACAACTCAGATTTCCAGAAAATAAATAATATCGCCGTTCCTATGTAAATTTCTTTCGTCCATTTGATGCGAAGAGAAGATAAAAAATAAGGGAACAAAAAAAGTCCGGAAAGGTCAGAAAATTTACCTGTCCAGAAATTTGAATATTCGTATTTGAGATAAAGATCATTTAATAGCAATATCCCTAATGAAAAAATAAATAGTGGTTTTGTTAATACGTTTAGACTCACATTTTATTGATTTTATTTCCTTCAGGTTATTTATCAACAGAAAAAAATGCACGATATCCAAAAATAATAGCCTCAATTTAAAATCAAAAAGCTGTTATTGTTTTATGGGATCTTAATTTTGGTACTTCGTTCCCACTTGCTTTTATAATACTTGCAAAGCGTGAATTTATCCTCTTCTGGTTTATTTATTGGTATTAGTTCGTTATCCTTTAATTGGTATTTTTTATCAAGGAGTTCATTTGTCTGTTTTGGTAAAAGGATTAAAAACCTGCCATTTGTATTCCAGTTTCCTGCTATAAATCCATTCGCCTGGCTACAACCATGATAACTGAAACGGAAAGTACTGTCTTTCATTAAGACAAGTGACTTTCCATAAAAACCAAAATCACCGCAGTAGGAGTAAAGAACTTGTTTGTTTTGTCTTTCGTTCGTGAAATAGAGTAGAATACCACTTAATATGGCTGTGAGGACTATTATTGCAATCAGGTTCGTTCGTCCATTCGAATATCTGGCTTTTCTACTATTTGAAAAATATCTACTCATTTTTTTACTGTGTGTTCAACAATTAAAATAACAAGCGTAGCTTGAAAGGAGTCATGATTTGTAATACATTGTTATCTGTTTTTTACTCCTTCTACCGGTTTATAAGGTGCTTCTGGAATTCCACACTTTTTATATTTATATATTGACACCCTGCTTAGTCCAGGATTGAAACTAACTGCGCCTTCCTTATAAGTTTCATTTATTAATTTGTCTCCAATCATTTCGCAAAAATTAACCCAATCTCCATTGTATTCATCCTTCGCTATTTCTCCTTTATGATAAACAATACCCTCCGCTAACCAAAACAAAGTTAGAGCTGTTCCTTTATCACAATATGGATGATTTGCAATAATTGAGGGAAGTTCAAATCCGTCATCCCAGTTGTATGTCTCAGCACTTTCTTTGAGAAAAAAAGGGTTGTTAGACTCTTTAATTGATTTTATCCATTTTTTAAGGTTGTTATTACCTTCAAAGGAATTTATCAAATGTTTTTCTTTATCATTTAGCATAATTAAAGACAATGTTTTGCGTATATGACCTTTGGCGGTTTTTAGAGTGCTTTCTTTTCGGCTTACAACAAACTTACTTAAAAGCAAAAAACATAAATTTAAAAATTTTTCCGCTATAAATTATATAAGCTGTTACCAGCTGTTTTTTATTTTTTCAGTTCGTATTTCTTTCAGAATTTCACTCTTTCCTTCCCAAGTATTTTCAACTGTTTCCAAAAGAAACTCTGCCTTTTCTAAATACTCTTTTGATTTTGCTTTGTCTTTATTAGCTGTTAACTCGTAGAGCGATAAATAAAATTCGTAATAGTTAGGGTAATATTGTATTCCCAATTTATATATTTCTGTAGTTATGTCAATATAATCACTATTCCAGTATCTCGAAGCGATTCCATTAATTTCAGCTATTTCAGCTGGATAAAAAGAATTTCCAATTTTTGATGCTGCGATTACTTTTTTAACTTCATTTTCTGGCTTTTCGGGTGTAGAAATCAATTTATATTCTTCATTAACTTTTGCAATATGCGAGAATCTACCTCTAAAATTTTCAAATACTCTTGTTAGAAGAATTGGTGTTGATACTATTGGTACAGCATTATGTGCGGAATAGTCGGCTTCAAACACTTTGATTGAATTAAAAAAGGCTGGATGCTTTATTTTTAGTTCATTATACTTTCTTCGATGATAGTAGTCTTTACTTCGTGATATTCCACCTATACTTATCAAAATTTTGCTTTTTTCAATTTTATTATTTTCTCGGAAACTTGTAACTAACAACTCCAATTCATCAAGTGGCGTGTTTGCTATTACAGAAGTGTAATAGTCTGGATGTTTGTAATATGAATAGAGTGAAAATGATGCTGAAAAGGAGTGACCAATAATTACTTTAATATTACTTGGATTATACTTTAAAAGCTTTTTGTCAAGTTCTTTCGTAATGAAAGCATCAAGGGGTAATTCTTTTTTTAAATCTACAATTCCACATTCTTTCTTCCGGTTTTTATGAGGAACAACAACTACTATTGCATTTGGGATTTCGTGCGTATATTGTAAATATTTTATGTCTGAAAGTATCGGATTTATAAACCATTCATGTTGTCCATCAAGTAAATATATTACTGGAAGCTTTACAGAATCCGATTTATATTTGTAAAAATCTGGTTTGTGAACATATACGGTTCTTACTTCTTGAAATGCTTTTGAGTAAAAAGTTAGTGTATCTACTTCCTGTCCATATGTTGTTGATGAAATGATAAATAATAACAATAATCTTGCAATTTTCATCTGCGAGTGTTTTTTAATGCTTGCTAACGTAGTGTTGGTAGTATTATTTATTTATAGTAATCCTTCACTTCAGTCCCAATTCTAAAAGCTTTTCTATCAATTAATTCTCCATTATCTGAATAGAAATACTTGATAGTTAAGCCGATTTCTCCTGAACCAAATCCAGATTTTTTTATTATTTGTCCATTATTGTTATAAAAGAATTTTTCCATTCTTGTCATATATTTCCCTTCTATGATAGGCAAATTTTGTGTTGCTTTGACATTGATTGTATTTCAACTGAGACACTAAAATGTCATTTTTATCATATGAATTGAAAATTATCTCACAAGCCTTTTTCGTTGAATCAATTTTGATAATATCATTTATTCTATTTTTTATGATATCACTATGGAAATAATCGAATCGAGTAAATAAAGATCCATTTTCTTTATCCTGAGCATAGGAATTAGAATAAAAAGCAAAAAATCCAATTAATAAAAGTAATCTCATCTATTATAGCTCTATATTACTACTACCGTCCGATGCATGAGTTTGTGGCGGATTATCGTGCCGATTTCGCGTCCGATAGGACAGTGAAATCCAGCGAGAATCCGGTGCCTGACCTGGCAGTACTGCCGACATAACTGCATACATGCTGTTAGGCTACGTTACTATAATTTTTAATGTCCTGTATTTCTTGTTTTGATTTCTCTTTTTGTTCTTCTAGATCAAAATCGTCCTGTAACCCCATCCAGAATTTAGCTGAGGTCCCAAAAAACTTTGAAAACCTTAGTGCAGTATCAGCAGTGATTCTTCTTCTACCATGAATAATTTCACTTATTCTTGTCTGAGGAATAAAAGTTTCCTTTGATAATCTATATGCACTTATATTTAAAGGCTCTAAAAATTCTTCTTTAAGAACTTCTCCAGGATGTATATTAGGTAGCTTTTTCATAATTAATGATAATCAACAATTGAAACATCAAAAGCATCATTGTTTTCCCATCTGAAAATTATTCTCCACTGCTTATTAATTCTAATACTATGATAATCTTTAAGATCACCAGATAGTTTTTCTAATTTGTTAGCAGGAGGAATTCTTAAATCATTTATTGAAAATGAGTTGTTAATCATTCTTAGCTTACGTCTGCCGATTCTTTGAATGTCCTCTGGAAGTTTTTTTGATCTTACTCCATCAAAGACTTTCTCAGTTTCTTTATCTCCAAATGTCTTTATCAATGCTTACTCTATTCGTTACTAACGTTAAAGATAAGTAAATAGTTGCTTATGTCAAAATTAATGTAGCCTAACGGTTTGCATATGGCTTGTGGCGGTTTCGGAGCACTTACTTGTCGGCCGAAACCAATGCTAGCTAAGGAGCGAAACCTTGCTGGCAGCCGTTCACCCGCCATAAGCTATATGCTGTGTTACCTGCTGGCTTTTTTTAATTTTTCATTTATTATCTGCTTAATTCTTCCGGTTCCAATAACAGTCGCTCCTTCTCTAAATTCAAATTCCATATTCTCACTCAGTTTATTTTCGAAAAAGTCTGCTGATAAAATGTTTATTTCTGCTTCGACTGTGTCGCCAGGAAAAACAAGTTCTCTATCAATAAAGGTTTGTTGACCCGAAGTCTGCATTTCTTCAAAATCAAATTTTACCTGCGGTCTATAACCTGATCTAGCTGCTGTTTTTCGTCCCCCTTGTTCCGTAGACTTGTATGTTAATGTTGCTATGAAGTCAGCCTTTGAATGGTCAGACTCAAATTTGTTGTTGTGGAAGTATTCCCAAGCATAACTTTCGATTTCACCACCTGTCAATTCATTTCCGTTTTCATCTTCAATTTTATATGTTTCTTGTCGTTCTCCAATTTGAGCTTCACCGTCAAGTCCTAACAAAGTTGTATAAAATGCATCTCTTAGAACGCCATTCAATATTTGTCGAATTTTTTCAGTCTTCTGCTCGTCAAGTTTTAAGTCTTTAATCAGTTTAGAAACATCACTTTCGCTGTCTGAATTTAGATATAAGTCCACAAGGGATTTTCGTTCTAAATAAAAATTCTTTGCAAATTCTTCAGGTGTCATTTTATCTGTTGTGTCGTCTTTTTAGCTTGCTGGTAACGGCCAGGCTAGCTTGTGCAGTTTGGGTCAGTGTACTGGCCCTTGCGGGGCTGTGGATGCTCGCCATTGTTATGGGGTGGCTTTATTTAATTTCTATACCAACTGTTTGAATATCAAAAGTTTTAAATAGATCTAAGATATTTTCTTCAGTTGCATTTATCAATTCATTATCAGTCTGTAATTTCAGATACCTTATATTGTCTTTCAATATTTTAGCTTCGTCTTCATTTGTTAATGTAAAATTCAAATCACGTCCAATCCACAATGCTTGACCACTACTTAGTTTACAGCTAATTATTTTGGTTTCACTTTCAAATGTGAAATCGTAAGCTTTTTTTATTTCAATTATATTCATGTCTTTATCAAATTCTACAATTCTTGGGTCCGTTACAAATGGTTCGGAGTTGGAATGTTCTTTTGTTTGATATTCCACATGTAAAGGCTGTTCGGAGTTGTTAAAAATATAAAAGTCTGTATTGTATGAACAGCCGGTTAAGGTGATGATAATGATAATTGAAATTAGAAGCTGTTTCATTTTATTTTAGCTTGCCCATAACGTTCGATGTATGAGTTGAGGCGGATTATCGTGCCGATTTCGCGTCCGATAGGACATTGAAATCCAGCGAGAATCCGTCGCTTGAGCTAACTCTACTGCCGTCATAACTGCATACATGCTGTTATGCCAAGGTTGTTTATTTTTTCCTATTCAATATTGTGTTTCTAAAATCATCAATTTTTGAAGAGTCTGATCCAATCCAAAATGAGATTTCAGAATTAATTCCATTGTTGTTCAAATAATTAATTTCATACAAGTAAAATAAAAATATACCCAAAATTTTTTGCTTCCTAGTAGTCCAATTAATATTCTGTACATTATTAATTGGTATTTGAATGGTCTCTTTATTTCTTGTTATATAAAGGTAATCAGTATCATAGTAAATTTCATTATTGTCCTTAAATCCATTGATTATAGTTAATAACAGAATTATCCCAATTATTATTGTTACAACTAAAGGGGTCCCAGTTTTTAATTCTTCACTGAATTCTATAATGTAAAAGATAAAAAATATTGATAATGACAATGGGGTAAATATATTTAGAAATTTATTGTTTGATGATAATCTTACTCTTGTGTCCATTAATTGAGTTTAATTTGGCATAACGATTACTGTATGTTTCGTGGCTGAATTAAAGGTAGTGAAATTTCGGTTTAACACTGAGTCAATCTGCAAGATTGACTTCCTAAATTTATCCTCCAAAGCTAGTCAATCTTGCAGATTGACGGGATTTCTACGAAGAACCAAAGCCTCTGAAACCACTAACCAGCCATGAAATATACAGCGTGTTATGCACTTTTCATTCATAAACGAAAAGTTGATTTGTAAATGTTTCGTGTAGAAATACCTTATCCATAGCAATAATTGGACTTTTGAAATTGTATGTTTCAATGTTGTCCAATTGGTAAATCGCTTCGTAAGTCATGTTATTCAGAGAAATTGAATGGATTTCGTCTTTGTAATGGTTTTTATCAAATCTGCTAAAAGCGTTTAATTTGTCGTTTTTAATACTGGTAAGTGGTATTGAAAAATTTGATTTAGAATTAAATTTCAAGGAATTAATTTCATTACCTGTTTCAGGATCTATTTCTACTAATTTGTTGTCTTGAATAATAAAGATTCGGTTCTTGTCTTGAAAAAATAGCCAAGGAATATCACGGACCCATTTCTTGACTCCTTTTTTTAAGTCAATTGCTAATAGTGAATGAGATGTATCGAATCCAGATTTTTTACTAATGTTTAGTATTAAGTTGGTTCCTGAAATTAGAAATTGATTAGGGTATTTTTGAAACTTTTCGTTTTCTGAAAACTCAAAATACCATTCAGTACTCATTGTTTCAATATTTAGAAAAGATAAACCACCTTTTTTAGAATAGATCATTCCATTTTCAAATTCTGATACAGGAATTGAATCTCCAGGAATATGTTTGTGAAATACTAAATCTTTACTTAAAACAGAAAGCACCTTGGTTTTAGATGAATCTAAGCTTAATACGTAGAAAAAATTCTGTCCATAGACATTACATCCAAGAAGTGAAAATTCCCCTTCTATTTCGTTCCGTTCTAAAGTCTTTATGTTAATAGATTTTAGTGATTCCAGATTTTTGCTTTGGTAGAATATTTTATTGTCATACTTTTCATAATATTCTACATCAGACAAGTGTTTGTTAAGTGAACCACTCAAACTCAGCAAACTTAGATCTCCATTATTATAATGAACCCATAAATTCTCATCATAGAGTCTGATACTTTTAATATCTGGAATCTTTTGACTCAGCTTTAAATTTAATGATTTCATAGCATGTTGTGCATAACGGTAATAATATGAGCAGAGCGGGCTTTAAAGCGGTTTCGTATCAAGTTACAAAGTAGCCAAAGCTGCACCTTAATTAAATAGTCAAATCGGCAGATTTGGCGGGGCTGATTAAAACCACCACCGCTCGAGCACACACAGAAACCGCTATTGCTTATATTTAGTGTTGCCAGCATGTGCTTTATTTCTCATGTTTTATTATCAAATATAATCCAGTTACAATAATCCACGTTATTAAACAATCAATAATCAGGTTATTAATATTCCAACCTGAATTTGGGATTGGACAATCTACTATAAATTCATGATAGTAGTTAAACGGGAAACCTATTTTATGGTCAAAGCTTTCGTATCTATGAAGAGGTGAATTTATTTGAGTCAAGATGGTTATGAACGAAATTGAAAAGAATACCAAAACAGACAATAGTGTACCAGTTATGAATTTCTTAATCATTGTTAATATGTTTTCGAGTTAACCAATTGTCCATTTCTATACTCATTTTCTCCGACCATTGTATCTGCCTTATAAATATATTCAATCCGATGTCCTAATTCTCCTGAGCTAAATCCTTCTTTCGCTATTATCCGATTCAATGAGTCATATTCGTAAATATATTGATGCCATAAAATCCCTTTATAGTCAAAACTTTGCTCTAAAACCTTTTTCTCGGCTATGTTATAAACCTCTATTCTTTTACCCATTAATCCAAGGCTTGAATACTTATTTAAAGAAGTAATTTTCACAATCTTGTTGTTCTTATCATATCCGATAATTCGCTCAAGACCTGTTGAATCATTGAACAAAGTGTCAATATTTATTATTCTAATATCCGCATTTTCTAGAATCTGAAAATTATTCATTTCTAGTTTATTCGGCTCTTTATCCTGTGCTATTAAATTTAATCCAATACCAAGTAGAATAAATATCAATATGTTTATTGGAACTCTCATGTCTCTTTGCATTGCTGGCAACGTAAAAGCTAAGCGGCGAACCCCATCCCTCGGGGTGGGGGATGACTCTTAGCTATTGTTGATTGCCTGTTTCAGTTTTTTAATTGTTTTATTCTTTATCCTTGCTTCATAAAGTCCCTTTTTAACCTCTGTATTTTGAATTGGTTCAATTGCTCTGATATCTCCCCATTTACCTAATTCCTCAATTGCATGACCTCTAATAGACTCATCTTGCAAAGACTCTATTAATATATTAAAAGATTCTTCGGTGTTGATTTTTCTTAAAGTACTCATTAACATTTGCCTAGCCATTCCGATATCCTTATTCCTACAAATTTTAAGAATATCATTATAAACAGATTTATCATCAATGATATTTAAGGCATTACCAACTGTCCATAAATCCAAATTGGGATAATTGTTCGAATTATTAAGAATATCTATTAATTTCTTAGAAACTCCTTTAATCCCCTTTTCTGGTAAAGCCCTAATTACCATTTCTAATTCATTCCCTGATAATAAATCAATAAATTCTATCAGGATGGTTTGATAAGGTTTTGAAGAAACATTTGTATTCACCAATACTTCTAAAGGATCCATATTCCGTGTTTGAATTAATCCTTTGTTTTTTAATTCTATATTTAGTGATTCGATATTATTCATCCTAATGGAAATCAACGTTTAGTATATGGCAAGTAGGGCAGTAGAAAGCAATAAACTTTCAAGTCTCCACTGAGCCAAAACGTTGTATTTTGTTTTTAATTTATTCATTCTTAAAAGCCAAATCAACGATTTGGCGGTGGTTGTAAATAATAGAGAATTTTCGTTAACCACTGAACGCCCTATTTGCTATATACCGTGTTATGCTCTTTTTAATGTACATAATTCCCAAAGGCGAAATGAGCACTCCCATCTTCAAAGTCTATAAATAGATATTTGACTATGCTTCCATCAATACTGTCAATAGTATATTCAGTAAGGGTTAACTTTTTCTCTCCAAAGTATTCAAGAATCTCCAATTTCACCTTATTAATTAGTTCGTTCAAGTTTTCTAAATGATATTCAGATTTGAAAATATCAGGTGCTTTATTATCAAGTTTAAGATGTTCTAATGACCATTCAAAATAGCGATTCAGATGTGATTCAAAATTGTTTTTAAGTTCAGTCTTAGTTTCTAAAATATTTTCCATTGAATTTTCTCCTATCCAATGTTCTTTAAATAAATCTGATGGGTTAGGTTTGTTTTCTAAATCTATATTTAACCATATTATCGTTGGGTTATATCCGTCAGATAATACTCCAAAGAAATCACTTAGGTATCCTACTATGCTTGTTAGATGTTTTTCTTGATCCATTATTTCATTGAGCATAACGTCAAGGCTATGTGTCCGCCGAAACCTACGGCTACTTAAAAAACGCATAGCTGACACCCAAAGATAATAGCCGCAACTGAAAAACAAAACGGTGGCATATAGGTGCTGTTATGCTCATCATTTTTTACTTAAAAATAAATATATTGATTGTCCAATTAAAAATATTTGAGCAATCCCTACCATCGCAAAAGTCCACCAATCAAATCTACCTAATTTCCCAAAAACAAAAAGGATTAATGGGAGTGTCATTATGAATCCCCCAAGTATGTTAAGGAGTTTTATAATTGGTGATTTATTTAAATTGAATATGCTGTTCTTTAGTAAAGTAAGTGATATTATTAAAGGGAGGATAATAAGAATAGATAAGGGAGCCAGATAGTGTGATTCCACATCTAATAATAGAATATTGATAATCCATAAACCGCACAAAAGAATACTTATGTCGCAGAATATCCGAATTATATTTTTTTTAAGATCTTTCTCCATATAAATCAATTTGTGCCACTGTTATTTAAGTTTTAGCAAAAACTATATTATCAGTTAAATTTTACGAGCTCCCATTTTAAGTTAAAAGTCAATAATCTATTAAGACGTATTTTGAGTCAATTCATGTTGAGCATAACGTTCAAGCTAAGCGGCGTACCCCATCCCTCGGGGTGGGGTATGATGCTTAGGTGCTGTTATAGATCCGTTTATTCCTGTTTTATAAATGTTCCATCATTCCATACCAATTCAATGGTTTGTCCAAGTTTATATTCTTCGTATTCTTTAGGGAAGAATAATTCAATATATTGAGAATCAATAATTAAATTTTTACCTTTTTGTGGTAATATAAATCCCAAGTCATAACTATAAAATGATTTGATAATTTCGTCAACATTGAGACCATCATTAATCATTTTATCAATATCTATAAAATCATTTATTGTAACTGTAGGCAGAATATTGAACAATTCTTGATAGATTAATTTTGAGTTATGCCGTCTAAAAAACTTTATATTCTCATCACATATTGGTCCACATGTTTGATGATAATAAGCAATCAATTGCCCTCCATTTGATAAATTCCAATATACAAGTCCAACATAAAATTCTCCTGCTCCACCGTATGAGAGAAATCCATTATTGGGTTCATATATAGATAAATAATATTTTTGTGAACCTACTCCTGGATCATACCCCCTTTCATAAGAATAGAAGTTTTTTATCATCAATTCTTTATCATCCTTACTTAAATTGTCATATTTCGATAATTGAATGAATATATCCTTTAGTGTTTGAGAATGAGAATAATTATAACTTATTATCACAAAAAAAATAAAAAATAATCTCTTCATAGTTGATTTTTAATGATCTATAACGTCAAGGCTATGTGTCCGCCGAAACATACGGCTACATAAAAAACGCATAGCTGATCTTCAAAGATAATCGCTCCATCTGAAAAACAAAACGGTGGGACATAACCATTGTTATATGTCGTTTCTTCATCCGGTAAGGCTGAGAACATCATCCAATATGAATGGCAGAGGCCGGGGCAGGAGGCAGGCAGCTAGTTTCATCCTCTATCCATTACCTTAAACAGCCCTAACTGGTGAAAAAAGTTTAGTGCCAAAAAGCAGGTACCAGATCATAAATTCAGATTCCCTTTAATCCGATTCATAAAAACCATCATTCGTCTGATCGAAAATAAAAAAATTTTTCTCCTGGACTCAATTGATGGTATAAGTGGTGGATTTCCCCGAAATCCACTATGGAAAGAATAAAGAAAAGCAGTGAATTAATTTGACTCTAAACAGCCCGGGTGAGCACTAAACTCTAATGACATATAACGCTTAATGTATGAATCTGTAGCTTTGGTTCGTGCGATTGCCTTGCGCGGCTATGATTACATACATGATGTTAGCAGCTGGGATTGTTATTTTATGTCCTCTCGTTTAATTTCTAAAAATTCATCAAATCCGCTTCTTAAAGCAAGTTGTTTAATAGAATATATGAATCTTTCTAACTCTCTATTAATTATTTGGTCATAATCAGCACTCATTTGATTGAAGTCCTGTGGAAGTAAATTTGAAATCGCATAATTTATACCCGAAAGAACCGTTGGGAAATCAATAAATATAAGTTTCCCATCTTTAATTTCTGTTTCAAGGTTTATAAATCTGGGTCTTCCTGCGTAATTAAAAGATACAGATTTAGTCTTAAACCCTCTTTTTAACTGTTCAAACTGAAGGTTAACGTCAGAATTTAATCTTTTTGGTATGATGATTTGAATCTTACACTCGGAATACTTCTTACCATCTTCTTCAAATCCTCCATTCTCAATAATAAATTTACATGTTGGGGAAATAAGGTTTTCAAAATATACTGAAGCAAGTGTTGATGAAGGGAAAAAATTTATATCAGAATCAATTTGGCTTTTAAACATTTCTGCAACCTGAGAAATTGCTGTGATAAAACTTGAAACTTCTCCTTTTTCAAATCTTGCTAATGAAATCCCTGATATATCTGAAAGAACTTTTAATTCCTTATCTACGACAAATGCACACTTTGAAAGTCCGAGCCGTCCAATAAAAAGACCCAGTTCGAATAAAACATTGTCTCTAGGTTGCATTACAATACTTTCTCGATATTCTACTTTATCATCTGTTGTACCTAACAAAATACCAAAGTCAAATTGAAGAGAGGCTTTAAGTAAGTCATTTAAAAAATTATTATTTATTTTGAATATAGATGAGTCCCAAACACTATCATTCCAAATAGTTACCTCAAAATCCTTTTCAAGAATTGCTTTTGCGGAAGTGGCAAGTTTCAACTCTTCGGAAGAAGAGCCGATAAAAATTCTTTTCTTTCTCATTATGAATATATTAATTCTCCTTTTTGAAAATAGCCTAAGTAAAGCTCCTTATGCACATCAGCTATTAATTCATCTAAATCTGATTTAATTGTTTTCATTCCATCAATAGTATCATCTTTTAGAGGTTTTTCAGTGCCATTGGGGCTTTCAACGTTTCTTCGATATTCCGGATCATTTATTAACTTTTGAAGTTGGTTGCTAATTGCTTTGGCTATATCAATTTCTTTACCTTTAAGAAAATATAGTTCACTGTTCTGAATCGAGTGAACAATCGTTGTTAAATGAAAGCTGCTTAAATCAATTTCTTCATTATCAGCTTTTAAAGTCTTTAGTAACCTAATTCCTTTTCGTGAACCATCATTTGTATTATCTCCTTTTGTATTCACCTGGCTTATGTGAGCAAAGGGATAGTCTAATATTCTTTCATCTTCAGTAAAATCGAATAAATAAACTCCCCGATAATACTCGTTAAGTGTATCTTCATATTTCTTGGAATTAAACCAAAAGCAAAAAACAATATCCACTTTCCTGTTCAAAGATTTATTGAAAATAGAAATGTTCTTTTTCCCGCTCTTATCTACTTCGTCATAGATATTATCCATTATTTTCTCTGATTGACTCCTGAGTTTCTTTATATCAGAATTTGGTTCAGAGTCAGTATATGGGTTGTTATTTGGAACACCAATTCCATTAAAATGGTAACGATCTATAATAGTAAGTAGATCAAAGTCACTATGCACTTTAATATTTGTAGAAGTAGTCACCGAACCTTGGGTTCTATAAGCCCTAGAAAAGTGCAAATCATATCCATTTTCTAGGTGCTTTTGAACTCTCTTAGCAGCTTCAAGAGTTCGATCATTATATTTTTTATCTATTTTCACCATAGATTCCATTAAATACTTAATATTCTTTGGAATACTGGTAGAACTGAATGATTTGGTTAATACAGACTCATTCAATTCTTTATCGAATCGTCTTGCTTGAAGATTCTGTAGTCGTCTTTCGTAATCTATTGCCATTTCATTTATTTACCTTGCTGCTAACGGATGGCAATATGCGGAGGCCGGGAATTCGGAGCTCCAACCTATCAAACCGTTACAATTTTGAGTAAATGTACAAAACTTTAAAATACCCGTATCCCCCGGCTTACGTATATTGCGTGTTGTGGCGTCGTTATTTCTCATTAAATATCGATTCAACTTCTGGATTATAACCCCAAAATTCAATCTTTTGTCTTTCAAAATCTGTTTAGTTTTATTATCAGCCAATCTCCACATATTTGTAGCATTAATCGTTTTAGAGTCTAAAATAATCTTGAAAGCTTGGTCAATCAGTTTCTTTTTTAATGCAGCCTTGAAATTTTCAGGAAAGAACAATAAAAATGTCTCTAAAGATTGTAAATCCCGAACAGTATTAATGTCAGCTAATCTGCTATTATTATCAATCTGGATTTTACTTAAACTATCAAGCCCTTTTAAACTTGGCAATGATTCCAATTGCGACATCCCTTCAAAAATCAAAGTCTTAAGGTTATTCAATGAACTTAAAAAATCATAATTGGGAATCTGTCGTGTTCTGCTAATCTCAAGTTCTTGCAAATTAGTTTGAGTCGAAATAGCATCAAGGTTTTTATAGCTGCCAAACAATAGGTTCAACTCTCTAATTTTTCTTAAATCTTGAATTATCTCCAAGTCTGGCAGTTTTACGCCACGTAATGTTAGCACCTCCAAGTTTTTAAGCTGTGAAACACTTGCAAGTCCTTTTTTCATTCCATCAACGTAGAAGTATTTCAAATCCTTAAAGTCAGAAATAAAACCTAAATCAACCGCAACAGATTTTGTCTCTCCAACACTTAACCCAGTCAAATCAAGGTAATCCTTAATCGGAGTGAAATCCTTTGTCATAAATGATGAAACTGCAAATCTCTTTACTGCTGGTAAATGTTTTAAGAATCCAAAGTCCACTAAATCGTACCAGAAAATATGCAATCTGATATCAGGAAATTGCTCGTAGAAGTTATTTAGAACTTTCCAAGTCTTTTCATTTGGGGTCTTGAATTGATAAAACTGAATTGAATGGATATTTGGTTCTTTTATCAATTTTGGAATATCCGAATCTTTGAGATTATCGTAGATGTTTATATTCCCACTAAAATTCCCCCAACTTTCTTTATTCTGTTTAAATAATCTCATATGGTACTTGGTTTCCTATAATGCGCCACAACGAATGGCTAAGCGCCACTCAGTGGCTCTTATTCCATATATGTATTTGGTTTTCCTTGCAATATAATGCCTGAGTCACTATTTACAAAAATCTGTTTGAACAAGTATGTGGCTGGTTTCATATTTCTAAATTATCTAATGGGCTTTTAATTTCATTCATTCCTTTACTTGTGATATGGGTGTATATTTCTGTTGTTTTACTGCTTGAATGGCCTAGCAAATTTTGGATGTATCGTAAATTTGTCCCTCTTTCTAATAAATGCGTTGCAAAACTATGCCTCAACGTATGAAGAGTTGCGTCCTTTTTTATCCCAGCGTTCTTTTTTGCCCTGTGAAATACTTTTCTTAAGCTACTCGCAGAATATTTTTCCCCACCCTGGCCCTCAAACAACCATCGTTTGGGTTTATACTTTTTGTAATATTCTCTCAATAGCAATAATGTCTTCTCCGACAGCAATGTAGTGCGGTCTTTTTTGCCTTTGGCGCCTTTTACATGAATTAACATGCGATCACCATCGATATCAGAAATTTTCATATCAATCATTTCACCTACTCGTAGTCCAGCACTATAGATTAACGTCAGCATACACCGGTGCTTCAGATTCATCGGTGTCTTAAGCATGCGTACCACTTCTTCTTCACTCAGTACCACAGGTAGTTTTTTCTCCTTACTGGGACGATCTATCCAGTAATACTTCCGGTCTTCTCCTTTTATTTTTTCCAGGTAAAATTTTATGGCGTTCACTGCCTGGTTTTGAGTGCTTTGAGATGCCTTTTTATCATGAATAAGATATAAAAGATAGCTTTTAACCTGCTCATCAGTCATCGTATCCGAATTTTCGATCTGACAATAAGTTAGAAAATCTGAAAAGTAATAGATGTATGTATCAATTGTGCTTTTACTGTATCGTACTGTTTCCAGTTTGTGAATGTATTCTTTAGGTACAGGGACCCGTCGCTTCTTTCTTGTGAAAGGATTTTTATTTTTCTTTTTGTTAGTATTTGTTTTTTGTGAAACACTGCTTTTCAGCATATCTGAATCATATTTTTCAAGGATTTCAGGACTTATTTGTAAATGATAATTTGCTAATACTTTTTTGATCTCCCGGTAATTGCGTGGGGTGTCTTCAAAATACCAGTATTTATTTTTCGGGTGCCACTTTCTCCCTGGAATCGATTTTACTAATTCAATAATCCTTTTGTCGTATTCAAATTCACATATCAGGCAATTTTTATCATCGATTTTTTTCAACAGAATCTCAATCATAAATAGTCAAATTATTCTGCTGTTAATTACCGAAATGTTTTGGACTTAGCTGTAAGATTAAACGTTTATATACGTATATTATGCGTATAATCTCACGGTTATGAATGTTTTTCTTAGTAATTATTAGTCTTAAAGGTTGATTTTTAATCTGTAAAATGATTATTATTAATATCAACCAATCATTTAATACTATGTCGGGAACTTTTGTTGAAACCAGGAAATGCAAGCAATGTAACAATTCATTGCATGGCCGTGCAGACCAGTTATTCTGTGATGCCAACTGTAGAAGTGCATATCATTTTCAAAATAATAATCATGAGGAAATGATGATCAGAAGCCTGACTTCTTATGTCAGAAATAATCGTCGTATTCTAAAGACTCTCTGCTACAAAGGAAAAACTATTGTGCGTAAATCTGTTCTGGATAGTATGGGCTTCAGATTTGAAAATTTCAGCGGTATTTATGTAACTAAGAATGGTGCTGTTTACTATTTGTGCTTTAATTATGCCTTTACACCAAAATATGAAAAGGGGATAAAGAAAGTTTTAATAGTTAATAAACAGGAGTTTATGAAAGACTTTGATCCCTGGAGTTTTGTTTAATAAAAACGCCCGAATCTCTCCGGGCGCAACTTATAATTGAATTGGAATTAAATACTTTTCTAATCCATCGTTAATACAACTCTGAATCTTGCTTTATTATTAATCATTCTGTCATAGGCTTCTGCCGCCTTTTCTAACGGGAACGTTTCTATCATCGGCCTAACTTCTGATAAAGCACTGAAGTTTAAAGTATCTTCTGAATCGAGAGCAGTACCGCTTGGCCATCCTGCAACTGATTTCCTTCCCATTATCAGAGAAAATGGAGCAACCGAAATACTATCTCCGGGAGCTGCAACGATCAATACCTGGCCGTCAATAGCCATTCCATCTACCACGCTACTAATCGCATCGGTATTGGGGCTGTACATAAGATTACTTTTGCTCCGCCTAATTTTTGTAATTCTTCAACTGGATCCTGTTTACTGGTATCAATAAAATGTTTCGCGCCCAGCTTTTCAGCCAGTTCTTTTTTGGATTCACTGGTGGAAATTGCTACTACTCTATATCCCATTTTAGCTGCGAATTGAATGCCTAAATGGCCGAGTCCGCCAATACCCTGAACGGCCACCACGTCTCCGGGGTTTGCCGGGCTGTTGCGGAGTGAATTAAAGGTGGTAATCCCTGCACATAATAAAGGTGCAGCTTCCACAGAGTCGATCTCATCGGGAATCGACGCTACTGCTTCCTGGGGAGCAACCATGTACTCTGCATATCCTCCGTCATAAGATATGCCTGAGATTTTAGCGTTTTCGCAACTGATAAAATCACCTCTACGGCATGGTTCGCATTCAAAACAATGTCCACCATGCCAACCAACACCTACTCTCTGGCCTTCTTTAAAACGTTCAACGTTTTTTCCCGTCTTGGTTACTTTTCCAACCACTTCATGGCCGGGTATTCTGGGAAACTCGATACCCGGAAAGGCACCTTCTTTGACGAACATATCACTGTGGCAAATACCACAAGCTTCAATTTTTATCTGTACTTCATTTTCTGATGGTTCGGGTACATCCCGGTCAACCACTTTAAAGTCACCTCCGGCTTCTTCTATCTGAACTGCTTTCATGCGAGTATTAGTTATTGGTTTTGGTACTTAATAAGTTATTAAACATCATTGACTTAAGCTCACTTATCCGACTATAATTTCTGGTGAAATAAGGCCTGACATTGATCTGAGAGGAGTCCTGATTTAATGACTATATCGGTATCAGATCTTTGTACTAATTCATTACAGCTAAGCATGATCTGATCTCCGTGTTTTGCTGCATCGTTTATTGATGCTCCATAGATTAATGTTCCGATTCCGGCCCAGATAATTGCCCCCATACACATCGGGCAGGGCTCAACTGTACTGTATAAGGTCAGGTCTTCCGGGTAATCATAGTCGAGTTCATCCATTCTCCTTAAAACATTCATCTCGGCATGTGCTGTTGGACCGTCAAATTTCGAAGTATTTGGCATAGCCACTTGCTGTCCTTCCGAATCAACTAACACAGCCCCAAAAGGAGATTTGGCTTCTTTGGCAATGTCGATTGCCATTTTCATCCAGAAATTATCATCGTGTGAGATCATAGTATTAAATACAATAGAGACAGCATAATGTTTATAAATTCTAAAATACAATCAACCCATTTTAGGATTACAGTGAAATTGTAAATATATAATTGGACTATACTTTTAAACTGTAAACTTATTTTAGGACGAAGCAAGCAAAATGCGAAAGCATTTTTCTTTGCGTGCATTGCGTCTTAGCGGTGTATTTTAAGAAATTGTTTTAGTTTGTTTCGTGTCCTTTCGAATCAGTAAGGTACGGATCAAAGATCCTTATTTATCTTCGATTCCAGATGCGCTTCGCTAACATCTGGAATAGCATCATTTTTTATTTGTAACCTGATTAGACGTAGCCACATTAAAAAAAGCAGTTGTTCGATATGTTCCGCAGGGCATGTCGAACCGGTAATAGGCCGGATTTGAATCCGGAATTAGTCAAAACCGCCCTGGTTCGTGTCCTCATGAAACAGTTATTCAGTTCCAGATGCGCTTCGCTAACATCTGTAATAGCATCATTTTTTTATTGTAGAAGGCACCAGCGCGACGCTGGCGCTAGTTTATAGATGAGACATTTGGAATAGCATTAAAATGCGAAAGCATTTATCTTCGATGTTTTGCCATTTGACTGTAAGTTAATCATTTTAGCTTATCTTAATGTCCAGTCAAATGTAGCAGACCCATCTTTTTAGCTTATCTTAATGTCCAGTCAAATGTAGCAGACCCATCACTGTCAATCGAATAACTAATAACTTAATAACTGATCTCTTATAACCAATCATCAATCCCAAATATCCAATAACTTAATCTTCAATAACCTGTTAAAGAAATATGAAGAAACCAAATCCGGAAAAAACGGGAAAGGGGCAGGAGTCAGTATGGGATTACCCAAGGCCTCCGTTGCTTGAAAGAACGAGTAAATTGATCGAAGTCTGGTTTAATAATGAATGTATTGCCCGAAGCAATAAATGTTACAGGGTGTTGGAAACCAGTCATCCGCCCCAATTCTACATTCCACCTTCTGATGTGAATAAAAAGTTTCTTTTAGATTCAGATCTGGAAACTCATTGCGAATGGAAAGGTAAAGGAAGATATTATGACTTGAAAGCAGGAGGGAAGTGGTCGGAAAATGCTGCCTGGTATTATGATGATCCGACAAAAGAATTTGAAGAGATTAAAAATTATCTTGCTTTTTACGCAGGCAGAGTGGATCAATGCCTTGTGGATAAAGAGGTTGTAGTTCCTCAACCCGGAGGTTTTTACGGTGGCTGGATTACCGATGATGTTGTTGGACCTTTTAAAGGAGTAGATGGGAGTTGGGGATGGTGAATTAATTGTTAGTAGGCCATTTTTAGTCTCCTTACAATATAATTACCGCCCTGTTTCATGTCCTCACGAAATCAACCGCCCTGGTTCGTGTCCTCACGAAACAGTTATTCAATAGTCGGGATTTTAAATCTCGTTTATCAATGCTTCCAGATACGCTACGCTAACTTCTGGAACAGCAGCAGTATAAATGGTAGAGGGCACCAGCGTGACCCTGGCGCCAGTTTAAGGATGTGACTAATCGTTGAAATGATCAATAACTATACTAATAACGGCCAATCTTATTTCGGGATTTACAACTAATAACTGATAACTATTCTCTAATAACTAACATCTAATAACTAACATCTAATAACCAATAACTAATTTCTAATAATCAGGAAAGTTAACCCCCTATAAAAGCATAAGCGATCAGGGCGGGGAGCCGTGATCGCTTATTAGGAATTTATCAACTATGAATAAAGAGCTGTTGTAAATGTAGTTACACTGTTTGTTTCTTGCAAGTATTTCCCTTAAAAAATTAATATTTTTTTATTTATTGATCTGAGACATGTTTTCGATATTTGGATTTAGTGGTGTTTCCAAAATATTTACGTTTGATATCTGAGCCTGTCCAAGTTTATCGCCAAACTTAAAATCTTTCCATGAGCGGAATTCCCAATTTTTAGCATAGGGTAGTTTGGCCGAATTATCAAAATCATTATAAATGATGACATGCGGATCTTCTTCTGCTTTTTCCTGATCACCGGATCCATAGGTAACAATGTAGGCAGCAGCATGGATTAGCAAAGTTTCCGGGTCAATATATAAATAGTACCAGTCGTCAGGGGCATCACCGGTACCGGGTTTAAACGTCATTTTAGCAACCCTGTATTCTTTACCTTCCATTTCCTTTATACCGATCGGTTCAAAGATTACTCCCGGGTCGTTCAATTTATAAGGAAGCATGTAAAAATAAGACCATGTTAATACATCAAAACGAGATGATTTTGCATTCATACTGTCTACGGACATATAAAAGTTGTCATCTTTAAATACTGCCTTTTTACCATCTTTATATACTATCTCAACCACATCACAGGAAGGTGTCTGACTGATTTTTCCGTTAAATCGTTCATTTCCACCAAAGTTCAATTTTAGATCAAAAGTCAGGTGTCCGGCATTATTTAAAATATCTTCATTATAAACAGCTTCTATGCTGTCTCTTAAAGTTTCGATTTTGTTATCGACAAGTTTTTCCTTGATCAGCCCTTCTTCGGCATCGTTATTGTTATCTTTATCTGTACAACTGAATATCCCGAATAAGAGAATTGTTGCAAATAATATGTTTTTCATAGTAAAATATGTTTTTGTAATAAAAACAATTTTTTTTGTGGATATCAAAATATATGGTATTTAAATTACCGTTGTGTAAGTAAGACGACAGTGTGATATGAGAAGAATTTTTATAAGTGATGAGATTAAAACTAAACTACCGGAAATCAGGCTAGGCTTATTAGAAGCTGAAATCAGGGTAGTAAACAGCATTTCCGAGCTGGACGATCGTCTGGAGCAGGAAATTGATATTCTTTTTAATAAATATGAAGTTGAGGATATAAAAAACAGGCCGATTATCGAGGCGACGAGAAATGCCTATAAAAACCTTGGAAAAGACCCGAACAGGTACAGACCAAGTGCTGAGGCATTATCCAGAAGAATCGTGCAGGGAAAAGGTTTATACCAGGTAAACAATGCGGTTGATATTGTGAATTGGCTTTCTTTTGTTTCGGGATTTTCAATTGGTGCCTATGATTTAAATCAGGTTACCGGTGATATTTATCTTGATATAGCTCCTGAGGGTGTGCCTTACCAGGCTATCGGCAGAGGAGATCTTAATGTAAGTAGCCTTCCGGCTTTAAAAGATGATCTGGGTTATTTTGGTACCCCGACTTCTGATTCAGACAGGACTTGTATTAAGCCTACAACCTCTAAAATGATAATGGTTTTTTATGATTTTAACGGAAAGGCCGATTTGGAACTCTGGCTTAAGCAATCTGCCGAATGGTTTGAACAGTTTGCCGGAGCAGAAAATATAAATACAGATATACTTAAATAAGAAAAACCCTGGCAATCGCCAGGGTTAATTTTTTTACTGTATTAATTATTTTTTAATACAGATACTCTAGTGCAACAACGTCGTACTGACCAAATTCTCCATCCTCACCTGAGCTAAAGCAAGCAAGCATTATTGAATTAGGATCAATTCCCTGTGGAGTACCAGGTACATAAACTGCACCTACACCACCGTCACCTTCGTTTCCACCAGAACCACAAGAGTAAGATCTGTCAAAGTAATCAGTATGACGTAATCCTACTGCATGGCCGATCTCGTGAGTCATTACATGCTCAACAACGTTTGTACCGTAGTTTGAAGTACCAGACTGGATTTGAATCCATTTGTAAGGTCTTCCACCACTAGGGAATCCGGCAGAACCTCCGCCACCACCGCTAGTTCGGTAAACTACCATGTCGTACGGACTGTAGTTAGTACCAAACGTCAGGTTGAAAGTAAGACCTGTGTTTAATCTGTTGTAATTGTTGATCGCCCACTGTAGAGCAGTTCTCATCGTTCCATCCAAACCGTTGGAATTATTTCCGGTATAACCGATAACATTGATGGTTCTTGGAGACGATACAAGGTTGTTTGTTCTGTACTGCTCAAAGTTTGGACCTTCATAATGAATGTCACTTTGAAGCATCGCTTCCAGGTTTTCCGGAGTAATAACGATATCTCCTTCAAGCAGGTAATTTCCTGCTTCCTTTGAAGGATCAAGAAGGTCAACATCATCAGTCATTCTGATGTCGCTGACATCAAAACCCAACTCTTTAAATTGAGCTTTAACTTCATCAGAAATTTCCAATTTGTCGTTTGGTGAAAGATTTTCCTCGTTTGTACATGACACGAAGAATACTTGTGCAAAAGCAAACATTGCTGCACATAAAAGAGTGATTCTCAATTGTTTCATTGTAAAATTGATTTGGTTAAAGATTGCCGCTAATGTATAAATTAGTTTTTTAACAAAAAAATAATTTTGCATTTATTTCATATTAATAATTCTGTCGTGACGTAAAAGACGGAATATTATTCTATGTTTTAGATGAAATTCAATGTCTTTTCAGTATATTTTATATATTTGTAGAATCAACCATCATTGACGGATTTATATGAGAGATGCTTTCCTCAGAGTTATTCTTTTTATCACTTTTTCAAGTATGCTTTTCGCTCAGGATTCGTCATGGGGAAAGTTTGTTTTGCGTGAAGTTGAACTTACAAGTCAATCCAGATTAACTGAAGATTTTTATCTAGTAGAGTTAAACGATTCTCATACAGGTTATCATTTCAAAAACATAAATGTCATTCGGAAAATTTCTGATAAAATTCTAATTGTCCATTCTCATGGAGACTTTTCGGGTGTTAAAAAGGCGTATTATGTAAATGATTTATGGAAGCTAAGTCCGAATATTATCGGACCTGTAAACGGCGTAAAGAGGTTTGTTGTCAAGTCAACTAATCCGGAAACCACTATGAAGCTTATTGATTCTGGGTATGAGCCGGTATTGAAAGGGGATTAATATTAATTCGAGGCCGGAAAGATGATGTAGTCGAAAATATTGCTTCGTTGAATAATGTGTTTTATGTCGGTCTTGAATCGACAAAGCCGGAAGTTGAAACTCCGGTTATTGACTTGAATTTGAGGCCAAACCTGGTTAATACACTTCATCAAAAATATCCTGATCTAACGGGCAAAGGTTTAACCCTGGCAATCCATGAAGAAAAATTTGATATCAATGATATTGATTTTAGTAACCGGGTAATAGAATATGAAGGGGCATCCAATCAAATTTCAAGGCATGCTACGGAAATGACAACTATTGCTGCCGGTGAAGGGAATAGCTTTATTACAGGTAGGGGCGTGGCTAAAGGAACTGCTCTTGTTTCATCAGATTTTTCAGACATTATTCCTGACCCGGCTTCTTTTTATGTTGATTATAATGTATCGGTCCAAAATCATTCCTTCGGAACAGAAATTGAAAATTTTTACGGAGCATTTGCAGCCGAATATGATAAAAACGTTAATAATATCAACACCTTGATTCATGTTTTTTCTTCCGGAAATAATGGTTTTGATTCGGCAACGGAGGGTATTTATGAAGGCATTTCTGGGATTGCTAATCTTACAGGAAATTACAAGCAGGCAAAAAATGTACTGACAATTGGATCGGCTGATACAGTATTTAATTTTCCTGAATTCGTATCCAGAGGACCGGCTTATGATGGGAGAATAAAGCCTGAACTTGTTACATATAGCAATGTCGGGTCTTCAAACTCTACTGCTTTATTGTCAGGTGTTTGTATTCTTATCCAGCAGAGGTTTTTGCAAAAATTCAATGAGCTTCCATCATTCTCTTCAGTTAAATCTATTTTAATGGCTTCGGCTGAAGATATTGGAATACCCGGGCCCGATTATCATTCGGGTTATGGAAATGTGAATGCCTATGAAGCGATTAAAATTGTGGAAAACGAAAATATTCATGTTGATTCGTTATCTGATAATGAAATAAGGACTTTTCAACTTGAAATTCCGGCTAATGTAAATACTATTCGAGTAGCGTTATCTTGGATTGATGTCCCTGCAAATCCAGGAGACTACAAAGCCCTGGTGAATGATCTTGATATTGTGATAGAAGGACCAGACGGAGCCTTATATTATCCCGGTGTTCCTGATCCGACCCCTGGATCCGAAATCTTGGAGAGGAATGTTTCTACTGGAGTTGACACTTTGAATAATGGGGAACTTGTCTCTATCAATAATCCGGAACCTGGTATTTATAGTGTTAAAGTCAGTGGTGATTTATTAGTTGGTGATCAGCAGATTTATTCTGTTGCATGGCAAATGGAAGATAAGGATATGTTTGAGTGGAATGCGCCAATGAAGGATGAAAACATGCCATACAATGGAGAGTCTGCTTCGTATTTCAGGTGGAATTCCACTCTCGATGATAGTCAGGGACAACTAATTGTTAAATGGAATGATGGTACGGAAACCCTTATTGAAAATGATCTGGATATTAAAAAAGGTTATTACAGATGGGTACCCCCTGATACGTTAGCTTCGGTTATGGCTGTTGTGAGAATCAATGGTATAGATTATCCTTCTGATAATTTCGTTATTTCTTCTCCTCTGCGACCAATAGTCTCAGTTAATTGTAATGACTCACTTCTTATTGAATGGAAACCAGTACCTGGTTCTGATAATTATGAGGTGCTGACATTCGATCCTTTACTGCATAAATACCGATCAACAACTATTACAGCGGATACTTTTGCAGTTATACAAAGTAATGATGATAATAATATATTTAGAGTTTTTCCAAGATTTAATAACTATACTGGCATTTCAGGGCAGGCAATTAATACTCAATCTCAAATTTCCTCATGTTTCCTGAATTCATTTTTTGCTACAAGAAATAATGATTTAAATGGTATTGATTTGACTGTGTTTCTTGGATCAGTTTATAGTATAAACAAGATCCGGTTTTTCAGAATTGGTGCAGAAGATGAATTAATCAATGAATTGGGAAAAGAACAACTATTATCCAGAATATTGACTATTAATGATTTGGACCCGGTTGAGGGGATTAACAATTATTATGCACGAATATTATTTGACAATGGTCAGGTGATCGATTCGGAAATTGCCTCAGAGTATTATATAAATGAGAAGCCGGTGATGGTTTTTCCGAATCCGGCAACTGAGGGGGATGAAGTGAAAATCTTTACCAGGGCTTTCTCAGAAAAGCATATTTTTTCTTTAATTTCTACTTCTGGTAAAATACTTTTTGAAAGGGAACTGTTTCCCGAACGAGACTTTCTTAGAATTAATTCGGTACCACAGGGAATTTATTTATACAGGGTCACAGGTTCAGAATTTAATATGACCGGTAAGCTTATCATTTATTGACAAGGTATTTTGTCTGCCTGTCATTTAAAACATTTAGCTGTAATTTTCTTATATTTAAAATCTACCTTAACCTATCCACCATGATTAAAAAAGCTCAATAGTTATAGCTTCATTCCTTTTTATTATTTCAATTTCTTGTAATTCACCGGAAAAAGTCAAAACAGAGGCTGTTGTTAAATCTCCGGATGAAGATGTGCAAATTAGTTTTGGTGTCGATGATCGGGGAAAGCCTTATTATACAGTTTTCTTCAAGGAAAAAGTAGTTATTGATACATCTTATCTCGGATTTGAATTTAAAAACCATCCGCCTTTTGAAGATAATTTTAAATTAACCAGTATTGAAGAAACAGCCTTTAATCAATCATGGGATATGGTTTGGGGTGAGCAAAAAACGGTTAACAATAAATATCGGGAAATAGCTGTAGATCTGCAGGAAGAGAGTGAAACTCAAAGAAAGCTAAAAGTAATTCTCAGAGCCTATGATGACGGCATAGGATTTAGATACCACTTTCCGGAACAAGAGGGGGTGGATACCCTCATAATCATGGATGAAAATACTGAGTTTAAATTAACAGGAGACCATACTGCATGGTGGATACCTGGTGACTGGGATAGTTATGAGTGGTTATACAATACCACAAAAATTACCGACATCAACGCTTTAGAGGTAGCTAAAACAAATAAGGATTTAGCTGCCAGCTATATTCCAGAAAATGCTGTGAATACACCGGTCACAATGAGAACCGATTCAGGTCTTCACTTAAGTTTTCACGAAGCAGCTTTAATTGATTATGCCGGTATGACCCTGAAAATAGATAAAGAAAATCTCAAACTGACTAGTGAACTTGTTGGTTCAGATCGTTTAGGGTATAAGGTTTTAAGAGAATTACCATTCAGTACACCTTGGCGAACAATTCAAATAAGTGAGAATGCAGGAGGTCTTATCGAATCGAAAATGATTCTCAATCTGAATGAACCAAATAAACTTGGGGAGGTGAAGTGGTTTAAACCAATGAAATATGTTGGTATCTGGTGGGAGATGCACCTTGGAATATCCACTTGGGATATTGGAGCCACTCAGGATATGTCAACCTGGACGAAGGATCAGGCATCTTCTACAAAACATGGGGCAACTACTGAAAATGCTAAACGATATATTGATTTTGCTGCGAAAAATAATATTGGAGGTGTTTTGGTTGAAGGCTGGAATACAGGTTGGGAACACTGGATAGGCTTTGAAGACAGGGAAGGGGTTTTTGATTTTGTAACTCCATATCCTGATTACGATCTTAAAGAGGTGGTAAGATATGGAAAGGAAAAGGGAGTAGATATTATTATGCATCATGAAACTTCGGCAGCACCAAGAACTTATGAACAACAGATGGATACTGCTTATTCATTAATGGAATCATTAGGTATTCACGCTGTGAAATCAGGTTATGTAGGCCCAATCATTCCCAAAGGTGAATATCATCATGGGCAGTGGATGGTAAATCATTATAACAAGGCGATGATCAAAGCAGCTGAATATGAAGTAGCCGTAAATGCACATGAACCAATAAAAGCAACAGGGTTACGGAGAACATATCCAAATATGATATCCAGAGAGGGCTTGAGAGGACAGGAGTTCAATGCATGGGCCTCAGATGGAGGCAATCCGCCGGAACACCTGTCAATTGTGGTATTTACCAGGATGCTATCCGGTCCAATCGATTTTACACCAGGTATATTCAATATAAAATTAGATCCTCATAAGGAAGGGAACCAGGTAAATACAACCATTGCCCATCAGTTGGCTTTATATGTGGTGATTTATAGTCCCATTCAAATGGCAGCTGATCTTCCGGAAAGCTATGAAGGACAACCGGCTTTCCAGTTCATTCGTGATGTAGCTGTAGATTGGGATCAAACTATTGTTCTGAATGGAGAAGTAGGAGATTTCGTTACAATAGCCAGAAAAGAAAAAGGTACGGATAATTGGTTTGTCGGTAGTATAACTGACGAAAATGAAAGAGAGATAACTGTTCAGTTTGATTTTCTGGACGAGGATAAAACATACGAAGCAATAATTTACAGGGATGCTGATGATGCACATTGGGATGAAAACCCGGAATCAATATCTATTAATAATATGGTAGTGGAAAAAGGAGATCAGAAAACTTTCAGGCTTGCTCCCGGCGGTGGTTTAGCGATCAGTGTCAAGCCAACTAATTAACATATTGTTATTCCAGATGTTAGCTTTGCGCATCTGGAATGTGGTATAAACGGGATTTGAAATCCCGACTATTCCCGGTTCGACATGCCCTGCGGAACATATCGAACAGCTGCTTTTTTTATTGTGGCTACCTATAATGTGGTTGCATTTAAAACTGGTGCACCCGATCGAGCGCGTTTAGCGATAGCGTAACGCGTTTGTGAAAGTTGTCCCTCAGCTCTTCCAGATGTTAGCTTTGCGTATCTGGAAGCTTTAATAAACGGGATTTAAAATCCCGACTATTCCCGGTTCGACATGCCCTGTGGAACATATCGAACAGCTGCTTTTTTTATTGTGGCTACCTATAATGTGGTTGCAATTTAAAACTGCTGCTCTTCCAGATGTTAGCTTTGCGCATCTGGAAGCTTTAATAAACGGGATTTAAAATCCCGAATTAAACACACCAAATTTTCATTATAATCTAATCTTTTATTAGTTTTATATATAATTAACTATCAACCAAAACTTAGTTTCATTTATGGGGTTTGAATATAGAATAAAGGACCAGTTTGCGGTTCATTTTATTACTATAACTGTGAATCAATGGGTAGATGTATTTACCCGTAATTGCTATTCAGACATACTAATTGAAAGTCTAAAATATTGCCAAAAAAATAAAGGATTAAAAATCTATTCATGGGTGATTATGACAAATCATTTACATTTAGTTGTTAGTAGTGATAAAGGAGATTTAAGTGGAATCTTAAGAGATTTTAAAAAATATACCTCTAGTAAAATAATTCAGGCTATTGAAGATAATGATAAAGAAAGTAGGAAGAAATGGTTATTATGGCTTTTAAAAGATGGAGATAAAAATAAATTGTGGACAAAAGGGTATCATGCCAAAGAGATTATGAGTAAGGAATTTATGGAACAAAAAATAGACTATATTCACTTCAATCCAGTAAAAGCAGGGATTGTAGAATGTGAAGAATACTATTCTAATAGCAGTTGCGCAAAAATTTATGGAATGGGAGAAAGTGTTTTAGAATTGAGTGAGTATTAAAGTGTGTTAATATATTAAACTGCCCCCGATCGAGCGCATTTAGCGATTGCGTAACGCGTTTGTGAAAGTTGTCCCTCAGCTCTTCCAGATGTTAGTTTTGCGTATCTGGAAGCTTTAATAAACGGGATTTAAAATCCCGACTATTCCCGGTTCGACATGCCCTGCGGAACATATCGAACAGCTGCTTTTTTATTGTGGCTACCTATAATGTGGTTGCATTTAAAACTGGTGCACCCGATCGAGCGCATTTAGCGATTGCGTAACGCGTTTGTGAAAGTTGTCCCTCAGCTCTTCCAGATGTTAGTTTTGCGTATCTGGAAGCTTTAATAAACGGGATTTAAAATCTCGACTATTTCCGGTTCGACATGCCCTGCGGAACATATCGAACAGGAGCTTTATGAAAAAATATCAGGCATAAAAAAAGCCTGCAGTCAACTACAGGCTTTAGGTTTTAATGCAATTATATCAAGAATCTTTCAGGAATTGTCTTAGTACATATTGTAAGATTCCGTCATTTTGATAATAAGCCACTTCGATCTGCGAATCCAATCGACAAATAACTTTAAAATCAACAGTTGAACCGTCATCTTTTTTAGCAATAACACTTAATTCCTCCAATGGAGTAAGGTCATCACTTATTCCAGTAATATCATAAGTCTCTTTTCCATCAAGGCCCAGGCTTTCCGGAGTATCTCCATCCTTAAACTGAAGCGGTAATACACCCATTCCAACCAGGTTACTTCTGTGTATACGTTCGTAGCTTTCCGCAATAACCGCTTTGATACCTAAGAGATCAGTTCCTTTCGCAGCCCAGTCTCTGGAAGATCCACTTCCATATTCCTTTCCTCCAATGACAATAAGCGGTGTATCGTTATCTCTGTATTTCTGCGAAGCATCAAATACAGACATTTCCTCTCCACTTGGAATATGTGTTGTATAACCACCTTCCCGGGAAGCCAGCTCATTTTTAATCCTGACATTACCAAAGGTTCCTCTGACCATCACTTCGTCGTTTCCTCGCCGTGATCCATATGAATTAAAGTCTTCCGGATGTACACCTTTGTCAGTCAGATATTTTCCTGCCGGAGACTCCTTTTTAAATGATCCTGCCGGAGAGATATGGTCTGTTGTTATACTATCTCCTAACTTTAATAAAACTCGAGCTCCTTCAATATCAGTAAGTTTTTTAGGCTCTTCACTGATGTCTTTAAAGAAAGGAGCTTCTTTAATATAGGTAGAGTCATCAGACCAATCGTAAAGCTTGCCTTCCGGAGCCTGAAGCTCTCTCCATATTTCATTGCCATCAAAAATCTCGTTATAGTTTTTCTCGTAATCTTTTGGAGTTAAAACCTTCTTCATCTGCTCAAAGATCTCCTCATTAGTTGGCCAGATATCTTTCAGGTATACTGGTTCCATATTCGGATCATACCCGACAGGTTCTTCCTCCAGATCGATATCGATCCTTCCGGCAAGTGCAAAGGCAACAACAAGCATTGGAGACATCAGGAAGTTCATTTTAACCAATGGATGAACCCTGGCTTCAAAGTTTCTGTTTCCTGATAAAGCTGAACAAACGACCAAGTCGAATTCTTCCACTGCCTTGGTAATCGGGCCTGGCAATGGTCCTGAATTACCTATACAGGATGTACAGCCATATCCAACAGTATGAAATCTCAATGCTTCAAGATCTTCGAGTAACCCTGATTTTTGCAGGTAATCAGTCACAACTTTCGATCCGGGGGCAAGACTGGTCTTTACCCATGGTTTGACGTCCAGGCCAAGTTCTACAGCCTTCCTGGCAACTAATCCAGCTCCAAGCATAACACTCGGATTGGAAGTGTTTGTACAGGATGTTATTGCTGCTATAGCTATAGAGCCATCACTGATTTCGAATTTTTCATTTCCAATCTTTATGCTGACAGTTTTTAAATTCCCATCAACTTCTTCGACTTCAATATCCTGGGGTGAATCAGATTTCATTGCTTTGGCAGTTTTTTGTCCGCCGCCTTCTGATTTCCATCTTAAAACATCCCTTTGCGAGAGAGGAACGTAATCTCTTTCAAATCCTTCTTTTAATAATTCTTCAAATTTGGGCTTAAGGTTTTCAACAAGGATCTTATCCTGAGGTCTTTTCGGGCCTGAAACTGTAGGCTTTATGGAGCTGAGGTCAAGATCTAATACATCCGAATAGGTAATTTTATCTTCATTTTCCCTCCAGAGCATATTGGCTTTACAATATTTCTCAACTGTTTTAATATGATCAGGGTCTCTGTTGGTTTTACCCATATAATCTAAGGTCTGATCATCGATAGGGAAATAAGAAATTGTACATCCAAATTCGGGCGACATATTACTTATTGTGGCTCGATCCGGAACAGAAAGGTTATCGAGTCCGGGCCCAAATACTTCTACAAATTTACCTACCACACCATATGATCGTAATAAATGGGTGATAGTAAGGACAAGGTCGGTAGCAGTCGTTCCCAGAGGCATTTCTCCGGTTAATTTTAAGCCTATCACCTGAGGCATGATAAAATATATCGGTTGCCCTAACAGAGCAGCTTCTGCTTCGATTCCACCAACACCCCATCCAACTACACCGATTCCGTTCACCATCGGTGTATGACTGTCAGTTCCTACAAGGGTATCAGGGAAGATCATTCCGTCCCTGGTTATTGCTCCTTTGGCAAGATTTTCCAGGTTTACCTGGTGGCAAATACCCATGCCCGGAGGTACAACGCTAAAGTTTTTAAAAGCTTTTTGAGCCCATTTAAGGAATTGGTATCGTTCTCCGTTTCTTTCATATTCGACCTCAACGTTTTTCTGATAGGAGTAGTTTGTTCCGAAGTAATCAACCTGAACAGAATGGTCTATAACCAGGTCTACAGGAATCAAAGGATTGATCTTTTCGGGATCCTTACCTTTTCTTTCCATTTCTGCCCGTAGGGAAGCAATATCTACGACGGCAGGAACTCCTGTGAAATCCTGCATCAAAACACGGGCTGGTTTGTATGGGATGTCCTTATCAGATGCTTTTGGTTCCCAGTTAAGAATGGTGTCGATATGCTCTTTTGTTATTGCGAAATCGTCAAAATTACGCAATGCATTTTCGAGAAGAACTCTGATCGAAAAAGGAAGTTTTGAGATATTATACCCTTCTTTCTCCAGATCTTCAAGGCTGAAGTATTTATACTCGCCCGATTCTGTTTTGAGTTTTTGTTCTACATTATACGGGTGTGTCATTTTCGATTGGTTTTTGTTTATAATCTTTAAGATGTTCTAGTTGGTTATATTACCATAATATAAAAAAAAGGCTGCAGTACTGCAGCCTTTTTCCACTCATTCTAACCTAATAACAAAATTTATTCTATAATTATGATTTGACTATCGGATATTTCAGTTCCGATGATCTGGATCATATACTGGCCTGGTTTGTCAGGAATGTTGATATCAAGCAATTCTTTCCCTGTTGTTATCATTTGTTTTGATAATAACAGATCACCTGTGATCGTATATATATTTATCTGAACTTCATCTCCGTAATCTTCATTAAGAGCAATATTAAATTGTCCGTTTGTTGAAGGATTAGGATATATTGAGGCTGAATTTTCAATTTCAGGGATTTCTAGTAATCCATTAGAACTTGTTACGCACTGTCCGGCCTTATACGTATATGTGATTTGTTCGAAAGTTCCTTCTCCTATTTCCGGGCAAGATTCAGTTTCACAGTAGGTTACAGAGAATGTATAACTTCCCGATTTAAAATCACCGAAGTTTTCTATCTTGATTCCGGTAGCACCAGTAGTTGGGTCTGTCGATACATACTCAACTGTTCCTTTATTGCCTACAAATTCAATTTTCGCATTTTCAGCACAAGGAATATCAATTGTGATGTGAGAAAGACCGTATTTAGTATCCGGATCAGCAATTATTTCAAAATCAATCACATAACATCCGTTTTCAGATGAAATACCTGTGATAATTGTTTCAAAATCACTAGTGCATTCCGTATTTGGATCATCATTATTATCTCCATCGTCAGGACTATCTGTACCTCCGTCTGTACCATCATCAGTACCTCCGTCGGATCCTTCATCTGAACCATCGTCAGTTCCTCCGTCTGATCCATCATCGGTTCCTCCATCTGAACCATCGTCGGAACCTCCGTCTGATCCATTATCAGTTCCTCCGTCTGATCCATCGTCGGTTCCTCCGTCTGATCCATCGTCGGTTCCTCCATCGGTTCCATCATCTGTACCATCACCAGTACCTTCATCTGTGCCATCATCTGTAGAATCAGATCTTACACACGAAGAATAAGTTTTTGTACAGGAAACGACACAGCCGTCATTAGTCGTTATTGTAAACGTATATGTGGCTGTAGTTCCTGAATCTCCCGGGGTAATAACAATATCACTTCCGTTGTTTACAAATGTCCAGCCGGTACCCGAAGTTTCTTCTGTTATAGAAATTGAAGAAATGTCAGTAGATAATGAATAAGTAAAATCATTTACCAGGCATTGGCCGCCCTGAATTTCATCACATAAGTAATTGTAGTCATTAACCACTGATTCTGCATTAATGCTTTGAGTAGTTGAACATCCACTGGAATTAGTTACTGTTACTGAATATATACCACTTTCTGTAATGGTAATTGATTCTCCGGTACTTCCATCAGACCATTCATAAGTCAAATTATCTGTAGAAGAAGTATAAGCAGTGATTGTAGCCTCAGCTAAATCACATGACCCTTTTTCAAGTGATAATGAAACAGTAGGCCCACTTTGTGTAGGAACATTTAATTTTATTGATGTTGCACATCCCGAAGCATCAGTTATTGTAGCAACATATTCACCTGCAGCCAGTCCGGATCGTGTTGATCCGGTAGAGCCATCAGACCAACTGTATTCAAAAGGTGCTGTTCCATTAGTCGGCGTTAATGAAATACTTCCGGTTGAAGAACCGTCACATCCTGCAGTAGTTATATCCGCTGATACTCTTAAAAAATCCTGTCTAAGATAAGTGGAGAACGATTTGCTACATCCGGCAGCATCAGTAACAGTAACGCTGTAAGATCCCTGCGCCAACCCGGATATTTCCCGGGTGGTAGCTCCATTGCTCCATTCATATAAATAAGGTTCTGTTCCTCCGGAAACTATAGCAGATAGTCTTCCTGTAGGTTCTCCGGTACATGAAGGAGCCTCTCTTTCAACATATAATGAAATAGTGTTATTATCTCTTACTGCAAACGTTGCTTCTGCAGTACATCCTGAAGCATCTGTTACATTAACGGTATAATATCCTTTATCAAGACCACTTAGGTCTTCAGTAGTCTCCCCATTGTTCCAATTAAAGTTGTAGTCACCGGAACCACCTGATACTGTTATATCAATCGTTCCTAAAGTCGACCTATCACAGGAAGCATCAGTGGATGTACCAGTGATTAGCAGGGTAGAGGTAGATTCTTCAATAGTGAAAGTTTTTTCAACAGAGCATTGGTTTGCATCAGTGATCAGTACGCTATAATTTCCCGAAGATAATCCTGAAATATTGGCTGATGTTTCTCCGGTAGACCATTCAAAACTGTAAGGAGAAACACCTCCTGATACCGAAAGATCGATGGAACCAGCGTTTGAAGCAGAACATCCTGGTTGTTGTACTTGCCCTGATACTATAATGTCATCTGGTGAATTTATTACAGTTGACAAGGTTAATTCTTCTCCTCCTGAATCAGTAACTGTTACAGAATATTCTCCTGCAGCAAGATCAGATCTGGTTTGTCCTGCTTTTCCATCTGACCAGGTAAAGGAATAAGGAGAGATGCCGCCTTCTATATTGACAGATGCAGTTCCTGTAGCAGTATTGAAACATTCAACATCTGATGATTCTATACTACCTGTTAAAGGCTCTGTACAAACTTGCTCTGCAACTTCCTCATAAATACATTGGCCTGCTTTAAATGCAAGTTTAGGAGACCAGCATTCAGTGGCTTCCTCACAGGTTGCTTCACATACTGTGAAAGTAAGTATAAATGATTGAGGAATATCCTCTTCTCCAAAGTCCCGGATTTCGTCGACTTTTATGCCGCTATATCCGGTTTTAGGGTCTTTTTCATTTAAAACCAGAGGAAAATTGGTAGTAGAACTTGCTGAAGTAACAGTTCCGCATGGAACGTCAACTGTTACATGTGATAACCCATGGCTGCATACGCCATCGGTATAAATTTTCATTTCGTAAGTAGTGCAATTTCCTTCTTCTGTAACACTAATTAATTCTCCTCCAAAGCAGGAGTCCCCGCAATCGGAATCAATTACTGATCCTAATGAAGTGAAGTGTGTAGTGGTGATCAGAAAAAGAACAATTGTCAGATAATTGTAAATCTTTCTTCCCATAGCTGTGTTTTTTACATTTCTATAAATGTATACAACACAATTCGAAAAGATAACCTCAAAATGGTGTTAATCGATAAAAATCTTCGATTAGTCTAAGGATTTATCATGTTTATCCAAGAAATAAGTGAATTTAGCATTGAAGGTTCTGGATTATTGGTAAAATAATATGAGCAATAAACCGTTGGTGAATTATTTTTTATTGATCACAATTTTACCAACATTAGTGATACGGCTATCGGATATCTTAACATTTTTTCTTTCACCATATTCGTATCCATCTGTTGGCTCTATTATCAGAGAATACTTATTTTCTTTTACATTATTTATATAAAAGAAACCATATTCATCACAATAGGTAGATGAAATAGTATCTGAATCTAATATAAGGTGGGCGACAGCAGGGACGACCGGTTTAATTGTTCCTTCAACACCACCACCGGTATTTTCCTCACGGGGATTAATTACTGGTATTAAACTGAATTTCCCTTCTTTTTCTATGACTGACTTTGCTGCGTTGAAATCTAAATTAATGTCTATTTTATTTTTATCGACCATAGATTCCGGTATAGGTATCCTGATGCCTGATTTAAAGTTATCAGGTAATTCTATATTATAATTTTGATTTTCGATTGTAATAAAATTATCTTCACCTAATAACAAAATAATATTATTTGGAGTAATATTTTCATATTTCTCATCTGCCAGAACATATGACTTCCCATTGTTATAATCGAGAATATCCAATTGACCGGTGAAAGTAGTGCGGAGATGAACTTGTTTTGAATTTTCTTCAAGGATAGCACCTTCAATATCTAAGATTAATCTATCATAATCAGCAGGAGAATCAGAAATTCTCAACACGATATTTCCGGCTTTAATATTTGTTTCCGTTGATTCATTTTTACATCCGGAAGCAAACAAAAGTATTAGAAAAACAGATAGATATAGGTGTTTTATAAGGTTCATTTTAATCTCTTTAACTCTTAATATATTAAATAGATCAAAAGTAACCTCGAAATGTTTATAAATTTTCTACAGATAATTAAAAAGGCCCTGGCGAAAACCAGGACCTGAATTTATTTAGAATTATTTTATTCTGTAGGAGTTAAAAATACTGTATCTGCTTCAGTCAGATTTCCTTCTGTTACACTTATGCTAGAAATGCTTGCAGACTCAAATTCAGCATTTGGTTCGATTCCAACTGTATAATTTCCTGCTGGTAAATAAGGTAGTAAATAATCTCCCGAATCACTTGAGGGGGTTGAAGTTACTGTATCTTCTCCCATGATTGCATAAACTACAGAATTCGATTCAGCTGGTTGTACATTACCTGCTATTGCGCCTCCCGAAGCTTCAGCAGTAGCTCTGATGACAGGTTTTAGATTATACTTGCCAGAATTTCCAGCTTCTACAACAGACCTGGCTGCATCAAAATCAAGAACGATAATATAAGGAATACCCTCATCAAAAGTTTCATTCAAATTGATCTTAATACCAGACTGTTGTCCGCTTGGAGTAGATAAAGCGTACTCAATTCCATCAATCTGAACCGAATTTTCATTACCGAGAATCAGTCTGACTTGTGAGATTTCTCCGGCAGGAATTCTTTCCGTTACTAACGTAGTATTGATACCATTGGATAATTGGATCAGGTCATAAATTCCCTGGTTTACACCAGAAAGTTCATACCATCCCAAATCATCTCCTTCATCACCAAGGTTGACGTGAATTTCCCTGATATCGACATTTACTTCTTCGTAATCTGCCGGGGCGTCAGTTAATTTCACTGTTACTAATTGTGTAGCTGGTTCATCATCCGAACATGATACGAATGATACAAGTAATAAAAGTGCAAGTGTTGTGTTAATCAATCTTTCGAATAACATATCTATCTTTCTTTGGTTTAATCCTAATATAATAAAAATAATTTTATCTTCTTTTTCGGCGGTTTGATTCCTTTTTAGTAGACTTTCCTTTTTTAGCCTTACCAAATTTAGCATCGAAAAGATAGCTAATAGAAATACCGGCAGCAAGGGGAGACACCCTCGTACGATCGTAAAACGTCAATAGTTTAGTATCATTGCCTTCACTTTCATTTGAAAAGAAAGTCTGGGTCAGGCTTAACTGAGCTTCGATCATTATTCGCTGACCATAAAAAGTATGAAACATAGAGCCGGCAACAAAAGTAACACCGGCAAAAAGTCGGTTAGGCTCAGGATAATACATTACCCCAAATTCATTCCCCAGTGCATCAAATTGAGTGTTGAAATCTACCGGCCCGTTATCTTCCAGTTCACCTTCTGAAAATGTACCACTTCCATTCAACCAATAACTGATATGTCCACCGGCGCCAATGTAATACCAGGCCGGGTTTCTGTATATCGCGTACCTCAAAACAAGAGGAAATTCAATAAAACCATATCTTTCTTCAATTCTTAGTCCGGTAGCTGATAATTTAACATCCCTGCTTTTATTGGCGTATAGCAATTTAGCTGTTACACTGACAGTTTTGTTAAACTCAAACAGGGCTGATATACCAGCGTGGTAACCGATTGACGGATTACGATCAATAATGTCGGAATATTCTTTTTCTCCAAACTTTATCGAATTGTAATCTATCCCTACATTGGGCCCAATATATAACTGGGCGTCAGCTGCATAATAGAATATTGAAAAAATGATAATTATTAAATATTTATTCATGCCGGCAAAAAGTATTTTTTCAAATGTAAGAAATGATTTGATTTCCTGTTGAATTATGTAAGATAATTGTATTTATTGCATTCAATTACTTTTTAGCGCTATGGGAAATAAACTTTTTTTAATTGCTTTCTTAAGCATATCTTCAATTTTTACAATTTTTTCACAATCTGTTACAGAAGAGACTGGTGATTTATGCCGCAATGGAATTGATGATGACGGGGATGGTGTAATAGATTGTTACGATGAAAGCTGTGCAGCTGATGCAGTTTGTGATGGATTTTTTCTAGATCCGACTTCGGGTTCATGTGATATTCCGATTCCTCCTGTCGATTTTGAGATGGTAAACACAGCGGGATCGTCCAACAGAAACGTTCATACCCAGGCAAGAATTGTAATCGGTGACTTAAATAATGATGGTATTCCGGAAGTTGTCACGCCTCATAAATGGGACCAGGAACTTAGGATTCTTTACAGTACAGGTCCTGATGCCGGAGATACAGAGTATCAATCTTCTACAACTGTCATTGGAAATGACAAATTCCGCCCGGAACTGGAGGTTGCCATAGCCAACCTTGACAATGACGATTGTGGTGAAGTTTTTTCTATAGAACGCTCAAAGGGTGACGCTAAGGGTAATGAATTTAATGGTGACTTCTTTTTGGTGATGTATGATTGCCAGCTAAATGAAATATATCGAGTCAATATTGGTCCTGATAATCCCGGTATTATCGGTCTTGCTGACTTCAATGGAGACGGAAATGTCGAAATTTATTTTAAAGATCAAATCAGGGATGCTAAGACGGGTGCTTTGATTGCCGATGGTAATATGGGAGACTGGGATTCGGAAGTAAATCATGGTCCGGTAGCGATGGATATTAATCCAAATAGCCCTGGAATGGAGCTCATTGTCGGTGGTACTATATATAATGTGAATATTAATTCAGGTACGATGACAGTTTGGAAAGAGCTGCCTGAATATTTTACTAAAGATATGGGCTATGCTACTTATAGCACTACCTCGGTAGCCGATGTAAATGGTGATGGCTTACTGGATGTGGTCATGACAGGTGCAACAGGTAGTAATGATGGAAATACTGCAGTATTTATCTGGGACCCACATAATGATGTTCACCAGGTGTATGAAACTCCAGACAACTGGTTGTGGGGTACAGGCCGGGTTACTTTATCAGATATAGATAATGACGGTTTGATGAATGCCGTTTTTGTTTCGGGAAGTACACTTTATAATTTAGAAATCAATTCTGACCTTTCTTATACGGTAGAATGGACTAAGCAAATTGAAGATAGTTTATCCGGGATAATAGGAGTTACTGCTTATGATTTCGATAATGATGGAATAAAAGAAATTGTATATAGGGATGCTACTTTCCTTACTATAGCATCGGGTGAAGATGGTTCGACTATTCACCAGGAAATTTGCCAGTCGCATACGTTCATGGAATATCCATTAATTGTAGATGCTAATGGTGATGGTAATACAAATATTGTGGTGCCTTGTAACTTTTCTGATAACTCCTCGGCATTTAAAATTGGTGACGGATTGCAACAACAAGGAAATGGTAACCTCAGGATTTATGAAGCTGCAGGACAGCAATATTGGGTACCTACCCGGGATGTATGGAATCAACATGGATATCATGTCACGAATGTTAATGATAACCTTGTAATCCCGGCTTTTCATTATAATTCTACCAGAGAATTTCCAGGGAATTGCTTTGGCGATGGACAAACAATCAATCCGCTAAATAATTTCATGGTTCAGACTCCTTCTCTGGATGCAAATGGATGTCCGGATTTACCGAGAGCAGAGCTGGAATTTGATCCGATAATTAATGATGATGGTACGGCAAACTTTATTACTGTTAATCCACCAACCTGTCCCAATGAACAGTTTACTATTGATTATGTAGTGAAAAACACCGGAGATATTGCCGTTGCAGATAATTTATTGATGACGCTGTATGCCGGCGATCCAAGAACTGATGCAACAGCTCAAAAGTTATTGACAATTGACAGGATGATTTCTCTGGCCCCGGGGATACTTTGTCTGTAGAGAATTTGCCGGTTCTGGGTGATGGGACGCCTTTTGAATTATTTATCGTGTTGGATGATGATGGGAACAACTCTCTTCCCTTACAATTCCCATTAGATGGAACTGTTTTTGAATGTAATTATGAAAATAATATAACTAATCAATTTGTTGAGCCTTTACCTTTCCCTGTTGAAGCGTTAAAAGTACAGGATAATATTAAATGTGATGATACTTATCCTGATGTAGGTGCGGCACGAGCCTATAAATTAGATGGAACAGATACTGTAACAGCCGGTTATACCTTTGACTGGTATGAAGTAGGTGGTGATGGAAGTATAATCAGCACCGGACCTTATTTAACCGCGGTTCCGGAAGGGGAATATTTTGTAATAGCAACAAATGATGCTAAGGGGTGTTCGGGGATCGCAGATACAGTGTTGATTAATCCCGGATTCCTTGATTTTGATGATCAGGTTCAGCTGATTCAGGAACAAACTTTCTGTGTTCCTCCGAATGGTGAACTATATGCCTTTGTTGCAGATGATGATGATGCCAATTATACATTTGAATGGTATCCATCTGATGAATTTGGAATTTTAGATGATACGCAACTCCTTGGTACCGGACAAACTCTTTCAGGACTAGAAGGAGGGGTGACTTATGGAGTTCGAATAACGAGTAATGTTACAGGATGTCCGAAGGATGAATCAATTACATTACCTGTTAATATTAATACTCCTGTTTTGACGTTAGACGCAAAAACCGACATAACGTCTTGTGATAATCCGGTTGGAACAGCAAATGTAAGTGTATCTGGTGTAACTTCTGGTTTTACATTTAACTGGTATACCGGCACGACAACTTCAACTGTGCCTGATTTTACCGGAGCTGCTCAGGATGCTCTTCCGGAAAGCCCATATACTGTTGTGGCTGTTGATGATGTGACAGGCTGTTCTGATACAATAAATCTGGATATTACGGATATAAGAACTTATCCGACTCCTGAAATTAATATAATAAGCCAGCAAACAAGTTGTGTATCTTCTGCACCTAATGGAGAACTTTCGGTAGTGGCTTCAGAAGGAACACTTACCGGCCTGGGAGAAGCAGACGGATATACATTTGAATGGTATAGAGGATTGAATACCCTGCCATCGAGCTTTATCGGTACAGGGATGTCTCAAACCGGACTTTCAAGTAATACCTATACTGTTGTTGTTACTAATAATACTACAGGCTGTACCGGTACAAATCAAATATTCCTGCCGGAAAACCTGGAGTATCCTTCAGTTAACCTTAATAAGATAAACGATTATACACGATGTGATTTCCCTGACGGAGAATTAGAAGCTTCAGTGATTCATTCAAATCCGGCAAATGTTATTGTAAACTGGTATAATAGTTCTTCAGTTGAAAATACTACTGACAATACCGGGTTATCATATACTGATCTTTATGACGGAGATTATACAGTACAGGCAGTTGATAATGTAACCGGATGTGCATCAGAACCGGCAACAATTACGGTCGACGATCTGAGAACATTCCCGATTGTGGCTGAGATAATAACAGATGTTACTTCATGTCTTTCGCCAAATGGAGAAATTGAGACTGTTGTGGATGAATCCCTAAGTGGTGGGTCTGCAACAGAAACAAATGGTTATACCTGGAATTGGTTCAATGGAAGTAATATAGCCGGAACACCGGTTAACTCGGGGAATGTACAGGGGCCTGCAGGTAACATTATAAGAAATGTTGATATTGGAACTTATACAGTTCAGGTGATTGATGACTCAAATGCCTGCGAATCTGTCGAAACATACGATGTTCAGGATGCAATTGTAATTCCTGAAATAGCAACGGTAAATGTATCTGATGTTGATCAGTGTGGTGCGCCAAACGGATCGATCGAAGTTGATGTAACGGTTCCTGCAACTGCTAATAATTCGGATTATACTTTCGAATGGTATACAGGTAATTTCGCTGATCCGGCTAATATCATTTCCGGAGAAAACGGTCCGATCATCACCGGGTATCCTGAAGGAACTTATTCAGTTAGAGCAACAAATAATCTCACTGGTTGTGTTTCCAACCTGATCACAGAAACTATTAATAATGTAGTCGTACCTTTTACAATCGATATTACTCCGACTGATCCCACAAGTTGTGATCCTTCAAGTCCTAATGGTCAATTAAGTGCGACAGTTTTAGAAGCCGGGTCATATACTTATGAGTGGTACGAGGGATCACCAATAACGACTGATCCACTTTCATTCGGATCAGGTTCTATATTTACCGGAAATACCACAAATCCAGATCTTGCTGCTGGTGTGTATACAGTAGTGGTGACCAATACAACCACCAATTGTGTGCAGTATGCTTCTCAATCACTTAGAGCAACAACTGCTCCTGAAATTACTGTTTCTCCGACAGACTTGACAGGTTGTATTAATGACAACGGTGAACTGGATGTGAGTTTTGTTTCCTCTGATAACACTTATTCTTATGACATATTTGTTTATGAAGGAACAAATGTAGGAGGGACGGAGACCGGATCTGATCTGGATGTGAATACAAATCAAACTTATAATTACAGTGATTTAGCTGCTGGATCATATACAATTGTAGCCATTGAAGACAGAGGTGCTGAGCAATGTGAATCGAACATTGAAACAGTAACACTTAGTATTCAGGCAAGAGATCCGATAGTAACACCGACAATTACAAATAATAGAAATTGTACGGATTATAATGGTATTATCGAAATCGGATTACAAACTGATCCATCAGATCCTGTATCAACAGACTGGGAGGTAGTATGGGATGCATCATCTACTTCTACCCAACCGGAAGCTGGAATTACGATAGCAAGCGGAGATTCTTATCAGTTTACAGATCTGGAACCTGGTACTTACACAGCAACTTTCCGTGGAACTGTTTCGGGTTGTGAATTAAGTAGATCATTTACCGTAGGTTCTGATCCGGTTCCTGCTTTTGATATGCAAATAGCTAAAGTTGACAAAACTGATTGTATTGATGAAGGGTCAATTTCAGTTTCATTTCCAACTGAAAACCCTGCAGATTTCGAATTTTTCTGGTACGAGGGAGCATCTAACCTGACTACAGGAAATGCCATTGCAGGAGTAAATGGAACTGACTTAAACGAAACTAATTATCCGGGTATCCGAACCGGCGTAGTATATTATGTCGAAGCTGTTAAAGTTAACGGTGATGGAACCGGTTGTCAAAGCAGAACATTAAATGAGACTATCAGTGATCTTTCAGTTGATCCGGCCATAAATGTTCGGACCGTTGGAGATATAAGTTGTGAAGCTCCGCCACTTGGTGAAGCCTATATTACCTTATCGAATGCAGGGTCAGACACTTATACGTTTACCTGGTATGACGCATTTGAAGCATCAACAGGAACCGGAACATCCTTTAGAACTACAACAGGTAGTACTTCTGATAGCAATTTAAATTTAGCTCCTGGTGAATATTCGATAGAAGTATTAAATGAAAATACACAGTGTATTAATTTCAGAAACTTCACTATAGAAGACAGAAGCCTGACTCAGGAACCGATAATTACACAGGTTAGTAAAACAGATCCTCAGTCATGCGATGTCGGAGGAGAAGGTGGTGTTGTAGAAGTTTTACAAGACGGAACAAGTCAACCACTGACAGATTTTACTTATACATGGTATACTCCCGATGAAAATACAGTAGAACAAACAGGACCTGACTTTTTTAGAACCGATCTTCAGGTTGCAACATATTATATCATTGCTGAAGATAATCTGACAGGCTGTCAATCAGCCCCTGCTCAAATCAGAATTAACGATGACAGACCTAATCCAGAGCTGGATATTATTGAAGTAGCACCCCAGCAATCTTGTGTTGATACAGATCCAAATGGTGAATTATCGGTTGTGATTCTAAATGAAGATCCGGCTGCAACCTATACATATGAGTGGGTTGATGATGCTGATCCGAATACTGTTTTATCATCTACAGAGACTGTTACCGGTCTGGGTGAAGGATCTTATTCTGTCACAGTGGTAAACAATCTTTGTGAATCTACTTTGGGGCAGTCAATGGTAACTTCATTAGTAGAACCAACAGTAACTGCTTCTTCCACCGCTGATATTATTTGTGGTGATGATGCTAATGGTACGGTGACCGCAATTGGAAGCGTAGATGATCCAAGAGCTACTGAAGATCCAACGTTCACTTATTTATGGTATAATGATGCAGCAGGAACTGATGTTCTTGGTTCTACACAAACAATCATGGATTTACCTGAGGGTACTTATTATGTACAGGCAACCCAGACTAATGGTAACCAGTGTACTTCTGAAATTGTATCAGTTGAAGTTGCAGAATCATTAACAAGTCCTACAGTAAGAATAGTTGAAGATGCACCGGTAACCAATTGTTATGATGTCGGTAACGGTCAGTTAAGTGCTTATGCCAACGGCAATGAAGTTGCTGGATTTACTTTTGACTGGGTTTACACACCAGCTGATGGAGGACCACAAGTGGAAAGATTAAATAACAATACATATTTACAGGCAGCTGCTGGTAATTATGTAGTTGTCGTAACTAATAATTTCACACAGTGTGATGCTTCTACATCAGCAGATGTTAGACAGGATCTGCCTTCATTCCCTACGCCGGAAGCATTTCTGATCGATAACGATGAGAGTTGTGAAGAAGATAATGGTAAAGTAGGAGTCACCGTAGAAGATCTTACCGTTGGGTATAGCTTTACATGGTACCTGCTTGAAGACAGTAGTGGGGTTTATACTGATAACCAGGTTTCTTTACAAGATATAGTTGATGGGTTATCATATTCTAAACTCAGAGTGGATGCAGTAGATATTGAAACCGGATGTTATATTGGAAGTGATACCGTATCTGTAGCTGAAATCAATGAATACCCAAATATTAGGGTATTGGTTGAAAACGATGTCTGTTCTAGCAGTGAAGGTGGAACAGGATCAGGAAGTGCAATCCTTAACCTGGATAATAACGACATAATTCTTAAAGAAGTAACCTGGAACATTGATGGGCAATTAATTACAGGTGGCTATGTTGATGGACTTTACGAAGGGATGTATAGTGTAACAGCTACTGGTTACAATGGTTGTATGGATACCTATGAATTTGAAGTTGGATTGGATATTAAAGATTTTAATGCGGTGACTTCAAACGGAGACAACCTTAATGAGTATTTCCATATTGGCTGTATAGCAAGTTTCCCTGATAATGAAGTTAAGATCTTTAACCGTGCAGGTATGCTTGTATTTGAAATGAATGGTTACGATAATGATAATCCAAACAGACGATTTAATGGGGTATCAAATAGTGGAGTCAGTGCCATGGGTAATACGCTTCCTGATGGTACTTATTTCTACGTAATTGATCTGATGGACGGATCTAAACCATTAACAGGATACCTTGAGCTATTGAGATAATTGATTGGAAAGTGATGAAGAAACTACTTATAATAATATTTTTTGCAGTCGGGCTGAGCAGCTATGCACAGCAACGAACCGTACTTACACAGTACATGTATGATATGTTTGTCTTTAATCCGGCCTATGCCGGATCGGACAACATTGGCTCCATTACGGTACACCATCGCGATCAGTGGGTGAATTTTGATGGAGCACCGACTACTCAAATGCTCAATGGGCATATGGGACTGGCCCAGGATCGTATCGGTGTAGGATTAAAAATTGAATATGATCAGATTGGAGTGCATAGTGATCTTGCAGTGTATGCAGCTTATGCATATAAGCTGAAGTTACAAAATGGTACGCTTAGCATGGGATTGCAGGCCGGATTTAATAATTTGGTTTCTGATTATGGGAAAACAAGTCCTTTAGACCCAATGGATCCTCTCATTAATTCCAGAAATGTAGCATTCAGGCCTAATGCAGGGGTCGGTTTTCTTTATAAGATCAAAGATTTTTATGTAGGTCTGTCAGTACCCTATTTACTAAAAAATAAAATTCTGGATCAGGATGAAAGTGAAGGAAAAGAGCAACGATATTACTTTGTTAATGGAGGAAAAAACTTTCATTTAGCCGGCAACGTAATTTTTAAACCCTCATTTTTATTACGCCTTCAGGAAAATCAACCAGCAACAGTTAATCTATCCGGTTCGTTCGTCTTTATGATAAGGTTGCTGTGGGTGCCGGCTGGCGTTCCGGGGATTCTGTTAGTGGTTTGTTTGAATTAACGATCGTAGAAAACCTTCATATCGGTTACTCATATGATTTTGTTACTTCAAACCTTTCTGTTGATTCAGGTGGTAGCCATGAATTTTTGTTAAATTTTAGATTTAGGCTACGGGATGTTCATAAAAATATTGAATGTCCTTCATTCTTTAGTTATGAATAATTAAAACCTGTTTAGATAAATGTAAAATTACGTTTAAACAAATAAAGAAAAAACCGGAATTTTTCCGGTTTTTTTTATCCATAATATCCTTGTCTTTAATCTCACCCTTGTTAGTTTCATCTTGTTTTTGTTAGTGTTTGTCGAAGAATATATTGTGATTTACGTATATATTCTTGGAAAAATACAGTATATTATTTCTATAATATAAAAATAATCTTTATATTAAGAATAGTTATTAATATATCCGATAGATATAAGTGAGCCAGATTAACTATTGACAGATATGGTTTTAAATTCCTGTCTGTATTCCGTTTACCACAATATTAATTTCCAAATTATAACCCACCATTCAATGTGTATGATATTATCGTCATCTGACAATTCGCCATAACCACAGGCACTAAACTGTGTAAATTGAATTTTGCTTCAAGTTTTATTTTATGCCATTCCTGTTGACAGAAATGGAGTGATATTCCATTGTCTGTAACCCCTTATTGATTAAAAGTTTTCCAAAAAATTAACCTATAATATTTATGGATAGTTTTACAGACCGAGAAAGTAAAAGTCCTGATTTAGAATTATTCTTTAAAAACAGGCTGATGGCATGCTGTTTGTCATTAATTGCGTTTGTATTTTTATCATTTCCAGGTTATTCCTATTCTACAAATAGTACTTCTATGCTGTTTACAGATGACTATTCAAGAGAAATCGGAGCAGATTTAAATACACTTCGATTATTGAATGTCGATGCGAATATTTATCTGGAATATGTTAAAAATACTTCTAAGGATTTATCTGATAAATCAAACCAACAAGTATCCACTTTATCGAGTGCCGACATTGTTAAAAACTTGTTTGAGCCCTGGGTAAGTACCAATAAACCAGATTATGTCCCTGGTGAGTATGTTACAGTACGCGGTGGTGGTTTCTCGCCAGGAGAGACAGTTTCCTTGCTTTTTGAAGAGGATCAAAATTTTCATGCTCCTTATACATATTATGCAGTAGCCGATTCATATGGGGAATTCATAAATGATGAATATTTAATTGAGCAACACGATTTAGGTGTTACATTTACACTTACAGCTACAGGCCAATCCAGCGGTATAACTGCTAATACAACCTTCACTGATAATGGCACCCAACCTGCAGCAGATTTAGATCAGATAAGAAATGGAGCCTTTGATGCACCTGTAGATACGGCTGCCTGGGTAAATGGTAATGCCGGTGCAGAAAATGCACACTTTGCCGAAGGAATGTCTATTGCTTACAGAGTAAAAATGATCAATATGCCAGCCGGAGAAACTGTCACCTTAACTTTAGGTTATGATGTGATAGAGAGTGGTACTTATGCTATTGATTATCTTACAGATTACGACAGACTTGAGCCACACTTATTAGCGTTTCTTCATGATAGAGAGGAAATTGATCCAACTAAAGATTTTGTAGAATTTGACCTTTGGCCTTTGGATGAAGTTCCCGATGATCTACATCCTATTCCCATGCCACCGGGTAGTAACCTTGATCCTTTGGTTGCAATTCAGCAGAATAGTTTCAATATTGTCAGCGGCGCAGGAGCGGCCAATATGGCTATATGGAATGGTGATATTACTAATATTACTTATCCAAACCAGGCTAATTTAAATGGTCCTACATCAGAGCAACAAATCAGTATCACATTTACAGTTGGAAATAATCCTTCAGAGAATGTAGTAATATCTTTTGGAGGACATATTGCTAGCAGACTGGATTGGGGTTACGATGAAAATGGAGTTCCTAAATCTGCTGGAGGAATTAACGGTTCTCCATACCATATGAGATTAAAGGACTGGACACTGAATAATTTAGGTAATCAGGACAGGTCACTTAAAGCTGCTGCAGTAGTACCACCACCTGAATGTGATCTGGATGGACCAGCCTCTGTATGCGAAGGATCAACTAATGTTTATACTGTAACACCAATTGGGGCAATAAACCCTACTTACGTTTGGGAATTAATTGACAATACCTCAAATGCTAGCTTCGATCCTACACCTGGTGTAAATGATGATATGGCAACAGTTAATGCGGGTACCAGCGGTGGAAGCTATACGGTTAAAGTAACGATAAATTCAGAGTTCGGATCAACTATTTGTACTTATCCGGTTACTGTGATAGCTACTCCGGATGTTCAAACCACGAATCTTGAAGATTGTGAGGTAGGAACTTCTGGGTTAGCCACATTTAACCTGAATAATGGTGTTACCGATGATGGCGGGGGAACAGTTACTTTCCATGCCAGCTTAACAGATGCTCAGGCCGGTACTCCTACCTTAACAACTCCTGAAACTTATAATGTAAATATTGGACAGGAAACTATCTGGGTAAGAAGCGAAACAGCAGAAGGATGCTATGGTACCGGAAGCTTCACCATCGATGTGTATGACAATCCTGATCTGACTGTTCAGAACCTTGAGTCTTGCGAAGAGGGCACCAGCGGAGCAGCCAGCTTTGATTTGAATGGCGCAGTCACTGATGCAGACGGAGGCACCATAAGCTTCTATGCGAATGAGACCGATGCGAATAACGCAGCCAATGCAGTCACTACCCCATACAGTGCCAATATTGGAACCACAACCTTGTGGGCACGCAGTGATAATGATGCAGACAGCGATGAAGGATGTTACAGCATCGCCAGCTTTACAATCGATGTGTATGACAATCCTGATCTGACTGTTCAGAACCTTGAGTCTTGCGAAGAGGGCACCAGCGGAGCAGCCAGCTTTGATTTGAATGGCGCAGTCACTGATGCAGACGGAGGCACCATAAGCTTCTATGCGAATGAGACCGATGCGAATAACGCAGCCAATGCAGTCACTACCCCATACAGTGCCAATATTGGAACCACAACCTTGTGGGCACGCAGTGATAATGATGCAGACAGCGATGAAGGATGTTATAGCATCGCCAGCTTTACAATCGATGTGTATGACAATCCTGATCTGACTGTTCAGAACCTGGAGTCTTGCGAAGAGGGCACCAGCGGGGCAGCCAGCTTTGATTTGAATGGCGCAGTCACTGATGCAGACGGAGGCACCATAAGCTTCTATGCGAATGAGACCGATGCGAATAACGCAGCCAATGCGGTATCCACACCATACAGTGCCAATATTGGAACCACAACCTTGTGGGCACGCAGCGATAATGATGCAGACAGCGATGAAGGATGCTACAGCATCGCCAGCTTTACAATCGATGTGTATGACAATCCTGATCTGACTGTTCAGAACCTTGAGTCTTGCGAAGAGGGCACCAGCGGAGCAGCCAGCTTTAATTTGAATGGCTCAGTCACTGATGCAGACGGAGGCACCATAAGCTTCTATGCGAATGAGACCGATGCGAATAACGCAGCCAATGCAGTCACTACCCCATACAGTGCCAATATTGGAACCACAACCTTGTGGGCACGTAGTGATAATGATGCAGACAGCGATGAAGGATGTTACAGCATCGCCAGCTTTACAATCGATGTGTATGACAATCCTGATCTGACTGTTCAGAACCTGGAGTCTTGCGAAGAGGGCACCAGCGGAGCAGCCAGCTTTGATTTGAATGGCGCAGTCACTGATGCAGACGGAGGCACCATAAGCTTCTATGCGAATGAGACCGATGCGAATAACGCAGCCAATGCAGTCACTACCCCATACAGTGCCAATATTGGAACCACAACCTTGTGGGCACGTAGTGATAATGATGCAGACAGCGATGAAGGATGTTACAGCATCGCCAGCTTCACCATCGATGTGTATGACAATCCTGATCTGACTGTTCAGAACCTGGAGTCTTGCGAAGAGGGCACCAGCGGAGCAGCCAGCTTTGATTTGAATGGCGCAGTCACTGATGCAGACGGAGGCACCATAAGCTTCTATGCGAATGAGACCGATGCGAATAACGCAGCCAATGCGGTATCCACACCATACAGTGCCAATATTGGAACCACAACCTTGTGGGCACGCAGCGATAATGATGCAGACAGCGATGAAGGATGCTACAGCATCGCCAGCTTTACAATCGATGTGTATGACAATCCTGATCTGACTGTACAGAACCTGGAGTCTTGCGAAGAGGGCACCAGCGGGGCAGCCAGCTTTGATTTGAATGGCGCAGTCACTGATGCAGACGGAGGCACCATAAGCTTCTATGCGAATGAGACCGATGCGAATAACGCAGCCAATGCGGTATCCACACCATACAGTGCCAATATTGGAACCACAACCTTGTGGGCACGCAGCGATAATGATGCAGACAGCGATGAAGGATGTTATAGCATCGCCAGCTTTACAATCGATGTGTATGACAATCCTGATCTGACTGTTCAGAACCTGGAGTCTTGCGAAGAGGGCACCAGCGGGGCAGCCAGCTTTGATTTGAATGGCGCAGTCACTGATGCAGACGGAGGCACCATAAGCTTCTATGCGAATGAGACCGATGCGAATAACGCAGCCAATGCGGTATCCACACCATACAGTGCCAATATTGGAACCACAACCTTGTGGGCACGCAGCGATAATGATGCAGACAGCGATGAAGGATGCTACAGCATCGCCAGCTTTACAATCGATGTGTATGACAATCCTGATCTGACTGTTCAGAACCTTGAGTCTTGCGAAGAGGGCACCAGCGGAGCAGCCAGCTTTAATTTGAATGGCTCAGTCACTGATGCAGACGGAGGCACCATAAGCTTCTATGCGAATGAGACCGATGCGAATAACGCAGCCAATGCAGTCACTACCCCATACAGTGCCAATATTGGAACCACAACCTTGTGGGCACGTAGTGATAATGATGCAGACAGCGATGAAGGATGTTACAGCATCGCCAGCTTTACAATCGATGTGTATGACAATCCTGATCTGACTGTTCAGAACCTGGAGTCTTGCGAAGAGGGCACCAGCGGAGCAGCCAGCTTTGATTTGAATGGCGCAGTCACTGATGCAGACGGAGGCACCATAAGCTTCTATGCGAATGAGACCGATGCGAATAACGCAGCCAATGCAGTCACTACCCCATACAGTGCCAATATTGGAACCACAACCTTGTGGGCACGTAGTGATAATGATGCAGACAGCGATGAAGGATGTTACAGCATCGCCAGCTTCACCATCGATGTGTATGACAATCCTGATCTGACTGTCCAGAACCTGGAGTCTTGCGAAGAGGGCACCAGCGGAGCAGCCAGCTTTGATTTGAATGGCGCAGTCACTGATGCAGACGGAGGCACCATAAGCTTCTATGCGAATGAGACCGATGCGAATAACGCAGCCAATGCGGTATCCACACCATACAGTGCCAATATCGGCACCACCACCTTGTGGGCACGCAGCGACAATGATTCTGACAGCGATGAAGGATGTTACAGCATCGCCAGCTTTACAATCGATGTGTATGACAACCCAGACATTGTAGCCACCAATGCAACAATCTGTGAAGCAGAATCTATCGATCTGGCTACTCTTGTTACTGATCTTGATGGAGGTACTGCCAGTTATTATGACAGTGAGTCTGAAGCAAGTGCAAGAAGTGCGAATACGATTAGTTCTACAGTAAGTCCAAATGCAACTGATACATACTACGTTGTTAGCTACAATGCGACTACTGGTTGCTTCTCTTACGAACCAATTGTGATCACAGTAGTGCCTTGTAGTGAGATCAATATTCTTAAAACCACTAATCAGAGTACTACTTACACTGATGTATGGACTTTCGAATTGTACAACGGACCTAATGGTTTTGGATCTTCACCAATTGCATCTGAAACTACTGCGGCCGGAACCACTTTATTCGACGGTGTGATCCTGAGTTCCTATAATACCTATACAGTCTGTGAACTCAATGTTCCTGCTGGCTGGTCAACTACATGGGAAATTGGAGGAAATATAGTAATTCCTTATAACCCTAACCAGTTTGACAATCCACCAGAAGACTTTGGTAACAGATGTATCGAAATTGGAGCTGGAACCAGCTATCCACTACCAACAGCTACTTATGGAGTCAATGATCCGCAAACTCTTAGTATTAGTGTGGATAACTCCTTCCCTGGTGGTGAAGCAAGAACTCCTGGTTATTGGAAAAACTGGAACACCTGTTCCGGTGGTGGTCAAGCGGAAACTGCAGCAAATAATGGTGGTCGCGCTGCTGGTTATGTAATACTGGATGATATACTAAATGATCCTGGAGTAGAATGGTGTAACATCACTTTCAGCACTTGTGAAGACGCTGTGTCTATTCTGGATCAACGAGACATTGTTTCAGGTAAGAAAAGAGCAAGTGATCCGGCTTACACTTTAGCGATGCATGCATTAGCTGCAGAGTTGAACTTTGGTGCTGGCGCAAGTCAATGTCAACAGGCCAGGGATGCTTTGATGCAGGCAAGAACGTTATTATGTGATATTGGTTTTGATGGTACGGGAGACTCCGGACTTAAAACCAAAGGTAAAAATAAAAACAATAATTCAGATCTTGCCTCATATGCTTTAGAGCTTGCAGCTATACTAGATGCCTATAATAACAATGAGCTTTGTGACACTAATGGAAATACTCAGACTGAGTTAATTACCGATGATTCATTTGATGAATTAACTGAGCCATATATCATCAGAACTTATCCTAATCCATTTAAGGATTTTGTAACCATTGAATTCTCCGTTGAGAAAACTTCAAGAACTACAGTTACCCTTTTCGATATGTCAGGACGTGAACTTGATATATTATTTGATCAGGATGCTGTGGCAGGTCATGTTTATGAACTTGAATTTAACGGAACGCTGTATGGTGATCAGATGTTTATCTACCGTATCGAATCAGATAATGGTCTGAGAACGGGTAAGATTGTGAAATCAGAATAAATATTTAAAACTTAAAACAAAATATAGCGGCTTCCTTTTATGGGGAGTCGCTTTTTTTTACTTTCACAAAATTAATAGCATTAAGATTATCTATGTCGTCAAAACCACAGTTGCTCAAAAGATGGAATAATTTAAAAGCGCTTCATCATACTTATAAAGAGATGCTTCAGGATGAATCTAAAGAATTTCTTTTTTTTCAGCCTAATGAAGATAAATGGAGTGCTGCACAAGTGATAAATCATCTGACCAAAGTGGATAAAAACACTTACGATTTTATTACTCAATTCGATTTTAACAGGAAAAAGGAAAAGATGGGATTGAGAAATAAGCTGAATAGTTTGATGCTAAATTATTTTTTAAAATCAAGCCTGAAAGCAAAAGTCCCGGTTGAGTCTATTTATCCGGAAGAAAAGCCTGATATTGAGTCAATGATCTCTTTTTATGATGATTTTACGAGTAAATTCGAAAAATTCATTGAGCAATTTCCGGAAGACAAATTAGACTTTTTTATATTTAAGCATCCGTTGGCCGGTAAGTTAAATATTTTACAAACAGTTGAATTTTTAACTAACCATTCACGGCACCACAGTATTCAAATAAACAAACTAAAAAGAAAATTTAACCAATTACAAAATGGTAGAAGCACTTAAATCTTTAAAGCCTGAAGAAGCAAAAACCATGTTGGAAGCACCGGTATGGATCACTATTCTAATCGCCAGTGCCGATCATAAAATTGATAAAGAAGAACTCGATGAAGCTTTGGAGATGATCCACCTGAGAGAAACAACAGGTAGATTTGTACTTAGAGAATATTATCACGAAGTGGATCAAACGTTCAAAGAGGACCTTAATAAAGCAGTTAATGCATTACCAGAAGATGAACAAAAAGCAGGAGAATTAGTAATGAGTCATTTGACAAAATTAAATGAAATTCTTCCAAAGCTCGACAGTAAATTTGCTATTCAGTTTTACGATGCCATGCAAGACTTTTCCACCAAGATTGCTAAAGCCAATGGTGGTTTCCTGGGATGGTTCAGAATTAATTATGATGAATCAAAAGTAGTTGATCTTCCGATGATCGATGATCCATCAAAATATTAAAAGAATATACATTTATTTAAGCTGCTTATCGTCCGGTAAGCAGCTTTATTTTTTATGGAGAATATTTTATTGATCATTATTTGCCTTTTTGGAGGTGTATTACTCCGCTATTTTGGAATAGCTCCAAAAAATGCATATGCGGGATTAAACTCATATGTGATCAATATTGCATTACCTGCTTTGTCACTCTATTTTATCAGCTCGCTGGAATTTAGCACTGAGTTGCTATTTCCTGTTTTTGTTGCATGGATTCTGGCATTCCTTTCCTGGATAACTTTTGCTGTCTTAGGTAAAATATATAATTGGCCGGATAAACTAATCGGGTGTCTCATATTGACAACAGGATTTGCCAATACTTCTTTTTTAGGTTTTCCTGTAATCGAGGCTTTTTATGGAGAAGAAGGTTTGTCCAAAGCAATAATTGTTGATCAGGTAGGATCTTTTATGGCACTTTCAACACTCGGATTGTTTATTGCAGAAAAATATTCCCGTAATAATCAATCTAAACGAGGCATTTTAAAAAGGTTAATATCATTCCCACCATTCATTGCCTTTATAATAGCTTTGATCCTTAATGTTTCAGATACGACAGTTCATACTGATCTCAATCTTGTTTTTAAAAATCTTGGTCGTACCCTGGTACCTGTTGCCCTGGTCTCTGTCGGTCTGCAATGGAAGATTAAAAAAAGAACTGTATACATGCCATATTTAGTAATGGGGTCAATTGCCAAATTATTGGTATTCCCCATGATCATTCTTGGTATATATTATTTTTTTGGTGCCGGTGGAATAACGGGTAAAGTAAGTGTAATGGAAGCTGCCATGCCTTCAATGATTACAGCATCCATTCTTGCGGTGAACTACAATCTGAAGAAAGAATTGGCGAATACAATGGTAGGTGTAGGGCTTCTTGCTTCTGTGGCTTTATTGCCTCTATGGTATTTTTTCCTGGAAATTATTTTTTAAAAATCAATCGTCAGCTGAAGATCACCTTCATTAGCTTTAGTCAACGTTGAAATACCAAATCCCAATAATCTGACAGCCGGATATTTTTTCTCATAAAGCAGATCATTTAATAATTGGGAGGCGACTTTATGAATAAGTTCTTTTTCTTTAAACGGAAGGGTAGAAGAATGGCTTTTAGAATAGATCCGGAATTGATTATCTTTTATTTTAACCGTAACGGTCCTTCCGAAATTTTCGTTCTTTTTACTCCATTCAAAAATCTTATCAATCAATCCGGTCAGGAAATCCTGTAGATACGATTCCTGCCTGTGATCTTTTTCAAATGTCCTTTCGGCACTAACTGATTTTCTGATCCGGTCTGCTACCACGGGACGTTCATCAATTCCCCTGGCTATATTATAGAAATACTGTCCTTGTTTGCCAAAATTGCTTTTTAGTCTTTCAAGGCTTAGCTGCTTTAGATCTTTTCCATATAATATGCCCATTCGATGCATTTTTTCGGAAGTAGACTTTCCTACACCAAAAAACTTTTCTATAGGTAACTTTTCAATAAATGAAGTGACATTTTCAGGTGGGATAAGTGTTAGGCCATCAGGTTTGTGAATGTCAGTAGCAGTTTTAGCCAGAAATTTATTGACGGAAATACCCGCTGAAGCAGTAAGGCCCGTAGTTTCTTTGACCTTTCTTTTAATTTCCTTTGCTATTTTGGTTGCAGATAAAATGCCTAATTTATTTTGAGTTACATCAAGAAAGGCTTCATCCAGTGATAGAGGTTCAACCAGATCAGTATACTCATAAAATATCTCTCTGATTTCATGGGACACCTGCTTATATATTTCAAATCGAGGTTTAACAAATATCAGGGAAGGACATTTCCTTTTGGCAATTACACCGGGCATAGCAGATTTAACTCCGTATTTTCGAGCTTCATAACTGGCTGCAGCTACAACACCCCGATCGCTGCCACCACCTACAGCAACAGGTTTATTTCTCAATTTAGGATCATCACGCTGTTCCACGGATGCATAAAATGCGTCCATGTCGACGTGAATTATTTTTTTGGTTACCTGAGATGATAAGTGGTTTGCATTCATAAAAAAATGCCAGTATTATTATAAATTATAATTCTGTACTGAAATCAGAATTTATTTTTGTTTCAAAGATAATCAGGTTAAACTAAAAAAGGAGGAACCTTGAAAAGAAGAGATTTTATACAAATGTCAGGGCTTGGCCTCGGTGCTATGGCACTTTCATCAATTCCGATTTTTGGAAAAAGTGTCGACCCGAGCAGGTTTTTAGAAAGTCCGCTGGATGTAGCAGCAAAGAAAGCACTGGCTGATGCTGCATTAAATGCCGCTAAAAAAGCCGGAGCTTCGTATGCCGATTTCAGATTGGGCAGATACCTCAATCAATACGTCATTACCCGGGAAGATAAAGTTCAGAATATCGTAAATACCGAATCTTATGGTATTGGTATTCGGGTAATTGCGAATGGCACCTGGGGTTTTGCATCAACGAATGAAGTGAGCCAGGATAGCATTGCTAAAACAGCTCAAAAGGCAGTGGCAATTGCCAAAGCGAATAGTAGATTTCAAACAGAACCCGTCGAACTGGCGCCTGTAGAATCATATGGTGAGGTTTCATGGAAAACTCCTATTGAGAAAAATGCCTTTGAGGTTCCTGTTGCGGATAAAGTAGATCTGCTACTATCTGCAAATGCAAAAGCAATGGAGAATGGCGCTAATTATATTAATAACCTTCTCTTTCTTGTTAATGAACAAAAATATTTTGCATCAACTGAAGGAAGTTACATAGATCAGGATATTCACAGAATCTGGCCAACCTTCACTGTCACAGCAATTGATCCTAAAACCGGTAAATTTAAATCGAGAAATGCGCTTTCTGCTCCAATGGGTATGGGGTATGAATATATGACTCCAAAAGACAGTGAGAAAATTGTAAGCCCTGCCGGATTTAATCTTTACAGAAATAATTATGACCTGGTAGAAGATGCATTAATTGGCGCAGAACAGGCAAAACAAATGTTGTCCGCACCGTCAATAATGCCGGGTAAATATGATCTTGTATTGGAGCCAAATCACCTTGGTTTGACTATTCATGAATCTGTTGGTCACCCGCTTGAACTAGACAGGGTACTTGGATATGAAGCAAACTATGCCGGAACGAGTTTCGCTACTCTGGATAAATGGAAATCTGGTGACTTTAAATATGGCAGCCCGATAGTTAACCTGGTAGCAGATAAAACTCAGCCAAATTCATTAGGAAATGTGGGTTGGGATGATGAAGGTGTTAAGACAAAGAAATGGCATCTGGTCAAAGATGGTGTGCTGGTTAATTACCAGGCGATCCGGGATCAGGTTGATATTATAGATCAGAATGAATCTCATGGATGTTGCTACGCTGATAGCTGGAACAGTGTTCAATTCCAGAGAATGCCAAATGTATCTCTTGAGCCTGGCAAAGACAAGTACAGTGCTAATGACATGGTTAAAGATGTTGAAAAAGGTATTTACATAGCTGGTAGAGGATCTTATTCTATCGACCAGCAAAGATATAACTTCCAGTTTGGAGGTACGACATTCTTCGAAATAGAGAATGGTGAAATAAAAGGTCCTGTAAATGATGTTGCATATCAGTCTAATACCCAGGAGTTCTGGAATTCTTGCGTGAAGATATGTGATAAAGATGATTACAGGTTGTTTGGTTCTTTCTTTGATGGTAAAGGCCAGCCTTCGCAGATTAGTTCTGTATCTCATGGAAGCTCAACGACGAGATTTAATGGGGTGAATGTGATTAATACTGAACGTAAAATTTAACCTAAAGAAATTAACCAATGGCAATATTATCAAAAGAAGAGGCTAAACAGATCCTTGAGAAGGTAATTAGTCTCAGTAAAGCAGATGCGATTGAAGCAAACCTTAGTGGTAATACCGGAGGTAATATCCGATATGCCCGAAATACAGTATCAACTGCAGGTGCTGAAAGTAATACTTCATTAGTTGTTCAGTCTAACTTTGGTAAACAAGTGGGAACTGCAACGATCAATGAATTTGATGAAGACTCTCTGAAGAAAGTCGTTTCCAGGTCGGAAGAGTTAGCAAAGCTTTCTCCGGAAAATCCTGAGTTTATGGAGCCTTTAGGGCCTCAGACTTACCTGGAATCAAAGTCTTTTTACGAGAGCACTGAAAATATATCCCCTGAATACAGAGCGGAAGTTGCAGCGAAATCAATTAATCCGGCTAAATCTAAGGATGTTACTGCAGCCGGATTCTTACAGGATTCAGCGGGTTTTTCAGCCATGATGAATTCGAAAGGTCTTTTTGCCTACAATAAGAATTCCAATGTTGATTTCACAGTAACTATGAGATCAAATGACGGAACAGGTTCTGGCTGGGTCTCCAGAGATTATAATGATGTTGACAGGTTTGATGCCGAAGAAGCTTCAATGGTCGCTTTGAAGAAAGCAACAATGTCACAAAATCCAAAGGCAATTGAGCCGGGTAAATACACTGTAATTCTTGAACCTGCTGCGGCGATCGGTCTCCTTCAAAATATGATCGGTAGTATGAATGCAAGATCTGCCGATGAAGGACGAAGCTTTCTGTCAAAGAAAGGAGGGGGAAACAAAGTCGGTGAAATGTTATTTGATGAACGAGTGACTATTTATTCTGATCCGACTCATGAACTTGTGCCTTCAGCTACATGGAATGGAGACGGCCAGCCACTTAAGAAAACTATGTGGGTTGAAAATGGCGTAGTAAAGAATATGTTCTACAGCCGTTATTGGGCACAGGAAAAAGGCGTAGAACCATTACCCGGACCAAGCAACGGTATAATGGTTGGTGGTGACAAGTCTTTGGATGAACTGATTAAAAGTACTGATAAAGGAATACTCGTTACCAGGTTATGGTATATCAGAACTGTAGATCCACAGACATTATTATATACAGGTCTTACCAGGGATGGAACTTTCTACATTGAGAATGGTGAAATCAAGTATCCGGTTAAAAACTTCAGGTTTAATGAAAGCCCGGTTATCATGCTAAACAACCTGGAGGAACTAGGAAAACAACAGAGAATAAATGGTAATTTAGTTCCTTCAATGAAAATAAGGGACTTTACGTTTACTTCTCTTTCAGACGCAGTTTAATTTTGAAACATTAAATACGCTCAGGTGTATAATAGTATGCACCTGAGTTTATTTATTATAGATGAACTATCCGTTTTTCTTTACGCGAATACAATATAATTCCGGAGATTGGAATGTAGATCAGAGGATGCCCAGTAATTTATTAAATTCACTGGCTGAATATACTTCCCTGGAAATTGATACTGCCGAAAGAGTGATTCCATTAAGTAGTAAAAAAATTTTCGAAAGTCCGTTCTGCTATCTTTCCGGTCACAAACTTGTTGAGTTTTCAGAAAAAGAAGCCAGCAATTTCAAGCAATATGTTGAACAAGGAGGGTTTGTTTTTGTCGATGACTGTAACCATGATATCGATGGTTTATTTGCTAAGTCGTTCGAAAGGCAAATGACCGAGCTTTTCGGTCCTGGTGAGTTAAAGAAAATACCCAATACCCACTATTTGTATAATTGCTTTTTTACATTTGAAGACGGACCGCCAACAACTTCCCAGGAATTGAATGGATGGGGAGATGACCTGGTTCATGATTATCTAAAAGCAATCATAATAAACAATAGAATAGCTGTATTGTATAGTAACAAAGATTATGGGTGTGAATGGGATTATGATTACAGAAATAAACGCTGGCTGGCCCGTGATAATACCCGTTTTGGTGTCAACATTGTAATGTATGCCCTTACTGTATAAATATGAGTGAACTAAAAACTAAAGAAGAAGAATTAATATCTCTGCAGGATAAGCTGAAAAGTGTAGAAAGTGAAGTCCGGAAACAGATAATCGGGCAACAAAAAGTTCTCGATGAATTACTCACTTCCATGCTTGCCGGTGGTCATGCATTAATTGAAGGAGTTCCCGGATTAGCAAAAACCTTGCTCATTAATTCAATTGCCCAGGCAATGGATCTGAAATTTAAGAGGATTCAATTTACACCAGATCTAATGCCTTCTGATATAATAGGAACTGAGGTTCTTGATGAAGATCAGGAGACAGGTAAAAAGATATTTAAATTTTTACCGGGACCCATATTTGCCAATATAATTTTAGCAGATGAAATAAACCGTACTCCTCCAAAAACACAGGCTGCTTTACTGGAAGCAATGCAGGAAAAAATGATTACTTATGCAGGTAAAGATCATGTGTTTGACAGACCCTTTTTTATTTTAGCTACTCAAAATCCGATCGAACAGGCTGGTACATTTCCTTTACCCGAAGCCCAGTTAGATAGATTTCTAGTGAAGGTAAATATCGATTATCCTACCGAATTAGAAGAGGAACAAGTGCTTAAAATGACTACGGGAACACATGCCGATAAGATTAGTCCTGTTTGTACGGCAGAAGAGTTTTTAACAGCCCAAAACAATGTAAAAGAAGTGTTTATCGATGATACACTTATCACAGAAGTGAATAAACTCATAAGATCTACCAGGCCGGATAAAAATAATAATTCTGAAACATCGAAATATCTCAGGTTTGGGGCAGGGCCAAGAGCTGGCCAGGCTTTGATAATGACAGCAAAGGCCAGGGCATTTAAATCCGGAAGACTGGCTGTAACTCCCGAAGACCTTAAAGCGATGACCCCGGCTGTTTTACGACATCGCTTGTTATTATCTTATAAAGCTGAAGCCGAAAATGTCAACATTGAAGAATTAATAGAGAAATCTGTTAAGGAGATTGGATGGTGAAACCGGATTATTCATATAGGGAACTTGACCAATTAATTTTTGAAGTACTAAGGAAGGCAGAAGCCTTTTTACAAGGACGCCACGAAGGCCTGAAAACCGGAATAGGTATCACATTTAGTCATTACCGTCAATATATGCCTGGAGATGACCTGAGGACGCTCGACTGGAAGATGTATGCCAGGACAGGTAAGTTTTATGTGAAAATGTCTGAAGTAGAGACCAATTTAAGAATAAAATTGATTGTAGATGCGACTTCTTCGATGCTCCAGCCAGTGGGTGACTCCACAAAGTGGGCCTATCTTCAAAAATTTTTAGCAGGGTTTATCTATGTTGCTCATAAAAGTGGTGACAGACTTGATTTACAATGGGTAGGTGGGACGGATGAACAGGAAATAAGGAGACTCGATATAAGTCACTGGCAAAATCTTGCTGTGAAAGTCTTTTCTACTAATCCATCAGGCAATGATTCTTCTGGTGAGAAAGAAATTTCATGGAAAAATATGCTGCCGGATGCTGAAGAAGAGGTGGTGATATTAACTGATGGGTATGATGACCGTTTTAAAAAGTTTGTCCAGAAATATTCTACTCAAAAAAAGCACATCACGTTTTTACATGTTCTTAGCCCGGAAGAGTTAGATTTAGATTACAATTACGAAAGCTTTGAAGACCTCGAGACCGGTAAAATATTAACAACTTCTACCAGCAAAGCCAGACAGGTATATTTAAAAAACATGGATGAGTTTGTTAGTGGATGGAAAGACCTGTGTTATTCAAATGGAGCTAATTATCGCCAGTTAAAATTAAATGATGATCCAGTGAAATTATTATTTGAATTCTTAACCGGTAAAGACCGAATATGAAAATTGATTGGTTTCCATATGGCCTGGCATTTTTTGCATTAATTATCCCATTAATAATTCACCTGATTAATAGAAGACAGGGGAAGATATTAAAAATAGGATCCCTTCGTTTTTTAGAAGGTAAAGAAGTTCAAAAAGCAAGATCAATTAAGCTTCATGAAGTCATTCTGATGTTGATAAGGATGTTACTTATAATTCTCATCGTGTTTTATTTTGTAGACCCTGCAGTAAAAGGAATTAAAAAAATCAATTTTAAACCTGCCGAATGGATTGCCGGTGACTCTTTAGCAATCGCTGAATGGTTAAAGAATAACCCTTCAGACACAGTAAAAAACAAAATAACCTTTGATGAACAAAACTTAAAGGATCATTTAATAAAAAAAATGATTGGCTGGAACAATTCAGACACACTGCCGGAAAGTGTGATTTTTCTTGCTGACTGGCAAAAAAAGGATATTGCCAGGGCAAATTTAAAACTAGATTTTAATTCGTATTTAGCTAATCCGTTTGTAGATGCCCTGGATAAGCAGAAATACAATATATTTTCAGCATCCAGGGATAGTGTTTCCGGTAATTGGGTTTATGAATATAATGTTGATCGGGATACTATCTATTTTGAAAATCAAGATGAATTATCAGTCGATACTCTTCTTTATTTTATCAATATCGATTCCTCTCTACAACTGGATAATAAGATTAAAAATTCAATCAGTGCCATATCAAAAGTGACAGGAGTGAAATTTTTAGAAATTGCAAATGATAAGGTCGCTGATCTGGTATTTTATAGTAAAGTTATTTCTGGTCCAGAAACAAATCAAACGCAGGTTTTGGTAAAAAAAGGAGCTGATTTTAGTGTGATAAAAACCGGTTTAAACACCTTTAATTTATATTTTAGTCCCGAAGGGTTTAATACCGAAAAAGGATTGTTATTTCCATATTACCTTAGTTTACCTGTCTTGCGACCGGATACACTTATGGAAAATAAGAAAGTTGACTTTTATGAATTTGGTCGGGCAGACAATAAATTAAGAGAGGGAAACCGAATAATTGAATCTAAGTACAGTAGAAAATTCAGGCCCTGGATACTAACCGCATTCCTGGTTATTTTAATTATCGAAAGGTTTTACTCTAAAAAGGTAGGATTGTGATGAAGGAGATCAAAGGCAAAATAAACTGGTTTTTGATAAAGTGGAAAGTAAAAATACTTTTGCAATCCATTTTTTACTCTTTTGGACTTTCACTAATACTGATCCTTCTTGGAGATGGTTATAGCGATGTGTATTACTGGGCCTATGGATTGTTTGTTATCACCCTTGGAGGTTTTTTGATGGCTTTCCAGTTTTTTTCTCTGGGTCATCAGAATGTACTTGATTACCTGAATAAAAATTATAATCAATTACAATCCAGTGCATCGTTGATTCAAAAGAAAGATCTTTCTGTTATCGAGAAGATTCAATTAGAAAGAGTAAAACCTGATTTTCACAAAGCTCTGAAGAAATTAAAGCCTCCGATAAATCTTTTTAACACATTTCTATTCGCATTATTCACAGTGATTGCCTGGTTTTTATCCCAGGAGGCTAACCAGCAAAAAGAGAGTATTCTGTCAATGAAAAGTGGAAAGGTCATTAGTGATACTATTCTGGATGTCAATGAGCGACTAAAAATTTCATTTGATATTGACGAAGCCGGTTTACGTATTATACCACCTTCTTACACAGGTCTTTCTCCTTTTAATAAGGACCTGGAATCTGTTTCAGTTCCTGAAGGATCATCCATGGTCTTAAGGATAATATCTAAACCAGGGCGAAAGCTATTACTTATTAATAATCTTGAAGATACAATTTCATTAAATGAAAATGAACCCGGAGAATATTTTTGGAGAAGTGGTACTTTGAAAGATAAGGTGTTGGAAATTGGAATTGAAGAAAAAGAGCAATATGTGTCTGTAGCTAATTTTTCTATAAACATAATACCTGATGAATATCCTCAAATTTCTTTTTTAGTTCCTGAAGAAGAATACCAGGTTAGAGATTTTAATGAAAACGATAAATTTCAAATTAAGGCAAAAATCAGCGATGATTATGGTCTGGTTGATACAAAACTAATAGCAACAGTAAGTAGGGGTTCAGGTGAAAGTGTTAAGTTTCGAGATGAAACATTTGATCTTTCCAGTGAGGGGAATAATGTATATGGTGCAAAATTGTCTGTTAACTCCTTATCACTTGAACCCGGAGATGAGATATATTTTCATTTTGAAGCCATTGATAATAAAAAGCCAAATCCGAATGTCAAAAAGAGCCAGACACGATTCATTCGATATCTGAATCCTGATGCAGATAAGAATACGTTTTCCGGTGGAATGGCAGTGGATATAATGCCTGAATACTTCAGGTCTCAAAGACAAATTATTATTGATACAAAAAAGCTTATTAAGGATAGTAGCAATATTACAGCAGATAAATTTAGACAAAGAAGTAATGAACTAGGATATGAGCAGAAATTATTAAGGATTCGCTACAGTAAGTTTATGGGTGAAGAGTTTGAGACCGGTGGATTAGGAATTTCAGTTCCGGAAGGAGCTGTTGAAGCAGATGAAGATACTCATGAAGGGGAAGATCACGAAGATCATGACCACCACGAGGAAGAGGCTTCGGATGCACCTGCAGGAAAACAGGAGCTAATCGGGCTCGATGATTTTGTTCATACCCATGATGTTCAGTCCGAAGCTACATTTTTTGATAAGTCGATTAAGTCATTATTAAGAGCGGCTTTAAATGAAATGTGGCAGGCAGAGCTAAATTTAAGGTTAAATAAACCAACTAAAGCGTTGCCCTACGAAGAAAGAGCTCTTTTATTTATTAAGGAAATTCAACAACGGTCTCGTATTTATGTAGAAAGAGTGGGGTTTGAGCCTCCGCCAATTAATATTTCTGAAAGAAGATATAAGGGAGAATTAAATGAAATCGGAGATAAAAAATTGAGGTATGAGCAAAATGATGAAAATCTGATTTTATTTGAGGCGTTAGTAAGTCTTAAAAGAGTTCTTGTGGGAATAGAAATTGATATTAGTAAGAATGATTTACAAATTATCGGTACTTATTTTTCAGAACAAATAGTAAATGATAATAACGCCGGGTTGATTAAGCCATTGTCCTATCTTAAGAGATTAAATGGAGAGAATAAGTTGAATTCAACTGAAAAATCTACATTATTAAATGCAGTTAATTTTGCTTTTGAGGAGCTGGATATGCATTCAGGACAGGATAAGATAAAGCAGGATAGTTTGGTTTATTGGTTTAAAACAATGAATAATCAATGATTCATTACTGGGTAAATATCGGATTAGTTGTATTAATGATAATCATATCGTTAATACTGCTTTTTAAATCAAGTAAAATCACTGTGATCATTCAGTCAATCGGGCTGATAGTTCTCGCTATCGGAGTTTTTTTTATTTTTTACCCGATTCACACTTTAGAAGATACTGAACCGAAAAATCTTTACCTGGTTGGGTCCGGAGGTGCATTACCGGATTCCATTAGTCTATTTGATGCTGATGTGGAAGTAGTTTATGAAGATTCAGTTTCCGGCAATCAGGAATCCGAAAATAATCAGCATCTTAACATCAGGATTGTGACTCCATGGAATAATCAATATAAATTAAGATCTTTTCTGATTGGAAATCAACCGGTTGCAATTATCAATAGTATTTATTCAGAACCACCTTTTGTCACCAACTTTTATCCAATTCAGAATAATGATTGGAGTATTCAACTTACAGAATCGTTTTATAACGGTTTTGATAGTATATCTGTGAATTATGATGAGAAAGTAATATTTAATTCCAGTTTAAATTCCGTAGATTCTGAAATTCTGATTGATCATAAATTCACTTCACCAGGACCTGTAGAGTTAAATTTTAAACTATATAATCAGGGGGATTTAAATAGAGAATCAAAAATTTCATTGAATGTTAAACCTGTTAAACGTGGTAAAATAGCGTTGTTCACCAGATACCCGAATAGTGAATTTAACACATTGCTCAGATGGCTGAAAGATAAAGGTTTTGAATATTTTTACCGTACAGAAATATCTAAGGATAGATTTATCAATAAAAAGGCAGGGAGCATTGATTCTTATTTGTTTAATGATGAGTGGCTGGATCAATTTGACCTGTTCATAATATCCTCTGATGCTTTCAATACTTATCAGTGGTCAATGTTGACCGATATAATAACCAAAAAGGGTAAGGGATTGATTATTACCGGAGATAATAAGAGAGGTATAAATATCCCTTGAATTACCTTGGAGGTGAAATTTCTGCTTTTTGGCAGGAAGGTGAAAGAAATCCATTTGATTTAACAGCCGGAAACAATCAGGCTTTAATTGAAAAATCTGAATTAAGGTCACTTAGTTCTACGTCAATTGATTTTCCTGTTTTCGAAGATTCTGATCTGAGAGGAATTAGCTGGCCATATTTTATTGCTGGTGCCGGGCGAATGACCGTATTACCTTTTGAAAAGACTTACGACCTCATATTAAAAAACGAGCAACCTATTTACGATTTAATATGGTACACATTAATAAATAAAGTATCCTATGAAGAAGCGAAGTACCCGGAATTTCTTAAATATCCTTATATTAGTACTGGTAATAAGGAAGAACTATTTATTATTGTTCAGGATGATAAGGTTAAAGGGAAATCAAATATAACTGAATTGTCCTATTTGCCTTATTTATCAATCATAGATAATGATTTTGATGGAAAGGGTTGGGGACCATCAGTAGATGGGACGAAATTAATTCCAGATTTATTTATTTATGATGGAGAGTGGCCTGAATTTGAATACTTAAATAATTTGATTGAAACTAATAGAACCATTCAGGCTCATAATAGAAGATTAAAAAAGGATGATATATTAGTATCAAATAAAATGGATCCGGGCTGGCTATCGGTAAGTCTTGTACTTGCTGGACTAACATTAATGTGGGCAGGACCAAAGGTTTAATTAAATGGCAAAACAAAATTCTAAATCGAAAAAATATTTTTTGGTCTTTTCAGCAATCTTTATACTAATTATTGGAATTGTATGTATTGATATTGCAAGAAGGACAACATTTCCAGGTAGTAAACCACAACTTAAAGAAAGAATCTTTGAGGACAATGAAAAGTCCAAAGATTCCTTAAACGTTAGTGATTCAACTAATAAAGTAGATTAAGTATAGTTTTTTCTGAATGTCATTAAAAAATCATTATCTTGTTAAGATTTTTTAAAGGTGTATAGTACATCAGTATTTTTTAATATTAAATTGCAGTTTTATTGAATTTCTACGTTATGCTATTGTATATTAGAAATCAATTCGTGACAGCTGTATAGATAAGAAGTGAGATACTTAATTCAATTAATTTGTATAGTGGCCATTTTAATGCCTGGGGGAGGTGTTAATGGTCAAAATATTCAATACGAATTTAGTCAGATAAGAGTAGGTAATACTTACAATGAAATCACCGTTTCATCTGTAACTCAAGATGTTAGTGGTTACCTTTGGATAGGCACTAAAGGAAGTGGTGTTTTTCGATACAACGGTTCAGAATTCATCCAGTTTAATAGAGAAAAGGGGCTGCCATCTGATTTTATTTTAGATATAGAAGTATCAAGAAGAGGAGAAGTTTGGGTCAGTACATTAAATGGTACAATAATAATTGATGGTGAAAAAGTAAAACAATATCAGGACTCTGTTTTTCAGAAAAGGGTTGATAATATTGTACCGGGGGCAGGGGATAGCCTTTACCTTGTTTCTGAAGGGAATATTAGTTTAGTACAAAATAAGAAAGTATTCCAGTTTGATATTCCTGAACTATATAAAAATGAAAAAGTAACCTTTCTCAATTATCTCAATGGTCAGTTATTTGCAGGCACATCAAAAGGAAGGCTATTAATTAATAAAGATATTGGCGATTATAAGGCAATTCAGGTATCTCGCGGTCCAATAAATCTCATAAAAAGATTAAGTGATGATGAGTTAGCTATTATTTCCAATGATGTTATTTATACTTACAATAACGGGAAAATAGAGAACTTCAGTAAAAATTATCCTGGCTTGTATCGGGCAGGTGTGAATGATATTACTAGGGATGGTAAAAATAACATTTGGATTTCCTCGTATAAAGGTCTTTTTTCAGTTGATAAGAAAGATATAATAAAGTATGACTCAAAAAATGGTCTTCCTGCCAATGAAGTCTATGATCTTTATCTGGATAAAGATGGAATTTTATGGTTGGCTGCAGGTAATGCAGGTATTTTCAATTATAAGGGTGATCAGTTTTCGTATTTAGCCGTTGACAATAATAAACTGGGAATCATCACTCAGATCTATTCACCTGTTTCAAAAAGAAATGTTCATTGGGTTACTACCTTAGGTAATGGAGCATATAGAGTTTCATCATCTGACACGGTAAGTTTAGCGGAGTTAGCTGGTGAGAAATGGCTTGAAAATGAACTATTTACTAGTGTGAGCTATGGAGGAGAGGCTCTTTGGTTTGGTACGAGTGATGGAAGATTAATAAAATATAAAAACGGTTTCATTGATACTTATGGCCTCAGGCCTTATACTAGTGGTAATGTAAATGCCTTGTCCCGATCAGTCAGAGGAGTGTGGGTTGCTACTAATAATGGTCTCTTATTGTTCAATAACAAGGTAATAAGGCATTATGATGAAAATGATGGGCTTGGCACCTCAAATATCAATGATATTTACTCAGATGAATTTAATAATTTATTAATTGCAACGGATAATGGATTATTTAAACTGGAAGACAATAAGATCAACCCGGTTAAATTTGATGTTCCATTAACCGGTAAGGTGACTCAAATAAGTAAAAGCAAAGACCAGGATTATTGGTTGTCTACTCTGGGATCTGGTATTATCAGGATTCGAAATGGTAAAATAGTTAAGTATGACAAATCAGATAGCTTAAGTTCAGTAAATGCGTTTAATATTTTTATAGAAACAAACAGAAAGATCTGGTTTAGTACAGACAATGGTTTGGAGTGTCTTTATCTGGATAAGGAAGGGGATGTGGAGAAAACCCGGCTATTTAACGAAAAAGATGGGTTTTATGGTATATCCAGATACTCTCATGCTCTTTCATATTCAAAAAATCATTTGTGGATAGGGACAGACAATGGAGTTACTCTTCTCAACAGAGCTCCTGATATCCTTGGATCATCCTCTGCTCAATTGTTAGTTAATGACATCACTGCCAATTACGGTGATCTAGATATTGATTTGGATAAAAATGTCAGTCAATTTGTTAATTCAGTCGATGAAATAGCTATTAATAATGATGTCACAACTTTATCATTTTATTTCGATTGTATTGATTTAACAGGCAAAACTGATTGGGTTTACAGATACAGATTACTCCCGGTTGAAAAATACTGGTCACCGACTTCTAAGCAAAAGATCGTTTCCTTTAGCAACTTAAAACCCGGTAATTACACATTGGAATTCAAAGCTTCTAATGTAAATGGAACTCAATCGATTGAACCAATTTCGATTAATTTTAAAATTCTCCCTCCATGGTATGAATCTCCCTGGTTCTTATTGCTGGCCGGGATACTTGCTCTATTATTTATCTTTTTGATTGTGAAAATTAGTATTTCCAGTCTAAGAAGTTACAATCGTAAACTAGAAGAAAGAATCGATGAGAGAACTAAAGAAATACAACAGCAAAAGAATGAAATTGAGGAAAAGAAAGAAGAATTAGAAACCCTTAATGAACAACTCAAGAATGCCAATAATACCATTCATGATAAAAATCTTCAGCTTGAAGATAAAAATTTTCAATTAAGCGACTTTAATGAGAATCTTAAATTAAAAGTTCGGGAAAGAACAGCTAGCCTGGAAGATGCCAATAAAGAACTGGCATTTTTGAATAAAGAACTAGATACCTTTTTGTATAAAGCAAGCCATGATCTACTGGGGCCTTTGGCAAGATTAAAAGGCTTATGCCATTTGGGTAAACTCGAAGTCAAAGAAGAGATTGCGGTGAAATACATGTCGCTACTGGCCAACTCTGCAGATGAGATGTATATCATTTTAAAAAGGCTTATTGATATAATTTCTATTCGTGAAAATGAACCTTCTATTAAGGATACAGATTATGAAAAGTTGATATCAAATGCCTTTAAGGAAGTTAATACCAGGGTAGGCGACTCTATTAACTTTAAAATAAATAACGAATATAAGAAGAAAATAGCCACAGACCCGGAGTTATTAAAAAGGGTGTTTGTTAATTTATTTTCAAACAGCTTGTTGTACAAACAATCCAAAACGCAATCTGAAGTGAATGTTGATATTTTACCAAATGGTGAATTTGTCAATTTTATGGTCAGTGATAACGGAGATGGTATTAATAGAGATTCAGCTACCAGAATATTTGAAATGTTTTATAAGGGGTCAGAAAAGTCTAAAGGATCCGGTTTAGGACTTTATATATCTAAAGTGGCAATGGACAGACTAGGTGGAAAAATTAAGCTAGTTGAATCTAAAAAAGGCAAGACTGTTTTCCAGGTTTCTCTAAAAAAGGAGCAATAAAATATAAAACTTTAATTTAAATGGTAATTAGTATTGATTGGTTCTGCAGGAATATTGAAAATGACCTCAGTATATGAATGTTCTCTGCTTAAGATGGATATCTCACCACCAAGCTTATTTACAGCAGCCTTACACAGATATAATCCCAATCCGTTACCTGTAGATCGGTCTGTTGCTTTGTAAAACATTTTACAAACATTTTCCAGCTGTGATTTTTCAATCCCCATTCCATTATCATAAACTGAAATCACGACTTGCTTACACTCTTGCTTAATTTTAATTTCAACTTTACTTTCTGAGTTATTTATGTCCTTTTTACGATACTGAATACTGTTGTCGACCAGGTGAAATAATATGAGAAATATTAATCGTTTATTTATATGGATATCTTCAGTATCATAATCAAAATCTAAATTTACACCTGAGCTGCAAAGCTTTGCTTTGAATTCCGAAAAAATTTCTACTCTGAGATTATTCAGGTTGACTATATCTTTTTGATCATTATAGTGATAGATTTCACTAATGCTAATCAGCTTTTTTAGCATATTATCCATTGTCCCTGCAGTCTCTCTCATCATTTTAAGTAGCTGATGCAGCTCTTCTGAACTTAAATTTCCAAGTGCTATACTGCATAAACCCTGGATGGATGTCAGAGGTCTCCTCAGGTCATGTGATGCCCTGTAAAGAAATGTGTCCAATTCATTGTTGGCTCTTTCCAGATCCTTTGTTCTTTCAAAAACTTTTTCTTCAAGGCTTCTGTTAATAGCCGAAATTTCTTCGTGCTTTTTTTCTAGTTCGTTTCTTTGAATTAAAATTGTATTATGAGACTCCTGTATCTTATTATGCTGATCTTCAATTTTTTTATTCTGAATAGTGGTCTCCCGCTGTAGGGTTTCTAGCTGGTTGAATCTTTTAGCAAATCTTCTTGATAACGTACTTGCATTTAAAAGAAAAATTAAAAGGTATCCCAGATCTATGCTAAAATCCGGAATAGAGAAAGTTTGAAAAAATAATAACCATTCCAATCCAAAAATAGCCATTGCGGATATTGCTGCTGCAAGTCCTATTTTAGAGATGTCGTCATTATTTATATATGACTGATATGACAGGTAAATAACGTAAATTATTACTGGTGAAAGAATGAAATGGACAAAAACAGTAGCTTCTGTAAAAACTCTGACAGGAGTGATAATAGTACTTAAAATCATTAATGAAGTACCTGCAATAACTATTTTTGAAAAATTAGGTTTAGAATATTTTTTAAATAGTTTATTAAAAAACAGAAATCCAAATAGTATGCTACTGTAAAATCCAAAATAATCCAGACGGATCAGAGTTTCCCATTCAAAATGGTTATATAAAAAACTGATATGTTTAGATGCAGTTGTTATACAACGTAGGGCCCACATAATAGCATATAAGCCAAAATATAATATCTCATGATCTTTTTTCCAGGAAATAAAAAATAAAATAAAGAAAACTCCCAGCAGAATGATACTTCCATAAATCGCAGTAAGAATTATATCACTTTTTCTGATATGCCATAATATATCGTCGTGGGTTCCTATAACAGGTGGAGTGATTAGGCCTGACTTTGCGTGGGCAAAATTTGCATAAGTAATTGATATGGTATTGTTACCGGGGTTTAATCTGATATCATAAGGTCTCACTTTCATTCCCGGATTATACATTTTTCTATTTTGAGATACCTTCCCTTGTTCGGCTACGCGTACATTATTGATCTTTAAAATAAAAGAGGTTCTGACCAGAGGTAGGTAAATAGAAAGATCTAATGCCGAATCACCCTCAACAAATATGTTTTTATGGTAAGTGCCATATGAATTTTTAGATTTATTTACAGGTCCATCTTTTATAAAAACCTTTTTATCAGCATTTCCAGGTGATTCTAATGTCCAAACGCCTGTTAGGTGAATTATATCAGGGGAATCAGCTGTTAATATTAAGGTATTATCAGAGGCAAGTGATTTTGTTGTAATTAAAAGTACAACCAGGGAGATATGTATCAACCTAAAAAATGAAATCATTAAGGTAGCCTTGTTTATTCTTTATTCAATATCAAAGCAAATAGTAACCTGTTAATGTCACTTTTTGTCAACATAATCTTTGATAAATGATTTTCGACCATATTGCTGAGATATAATATCTTTTTCGAACTTGTATCCTCGTGCAGGTGAATATTCCCTGGCATAGAAGATTATTTGCAAATGAACCTTGTTCCAGGTTTCTTTCGGGAATAGTTTTTTTAAGTCTTCCTCCGTTTTTTCTACTGATTTTCCAGTAGAGAGACCCCATCTCCAGGCAAGTCTGTGTATGTGTGTATCAACAGGAAATGCCGGCTCATCGAATGCCTGAGACATCACCACCGAAGCAGTTTTATGACCAACGCCAGGTAATTCCTCAAGTTTTTTCATGTCGGCAGGGACCTCGCCACTATATTTTTCTACAAGTATCTTACTTAAATCACTGATAGCTTTGGATTTTCTTGGAGATAAACCACACGGCCTGATAATAGCTTTGATTTCTTCAACATCTTTTTCAGCCATTTTAAATGGATTATCTGCTAATTCAAAAAGCTCAGGAGTAACCTTGTTTACTCTTTCATCGGTACATTGTGCAGATAATAATACCGCTATCAAAAGTGTATAGGGGTCTTTATGATCAAGTGGAACTGGTGGTTCCGGGTAAATATTATTTAATATGCTTAAAATTTCTCTAGCTTTCTCTTTCCTCGTCATTTTTGATCTCTACGTTTTTAGAGCGGCCAAGATATTTAAAAGCATCTACTAATACAATAGTTCCGCTTAGTCCGATAGTGCCACCTGCAATAAGCAAACCCTGTCCCAGGTCGTCATTTTCGCGTCCCAGCATTAATCCGCCTATGATGGTTACAGTATATCCAGCTGCAGCCATTACTGCACCAGTTTTGAATTGCTTATCCATTCTGGCAAGATTATCTTCCAGATAGGATAATCGTTTTTCCATCATTTGGATTTTAGCTGCAGTTCCGGTGGTATCAATAGAAACAGGACCTTGAGCTTGAAGTGAATGATTTATAAAAAAAATAAAAAATAAAGAGGGGATGAGGAAAAGATTTTTTTCATACTTATTGATTTAACCAGGATTTAAAACTTGAGACTCTCTCCCTGCTAACGATTGCTTCAAAAGGCAATTTTAACTCTGGTAACATAAGAAGGAGTCTGCTATTAACATAATTTCTAATTTCGGAAATTTTATCAATATGTATAATCATTTTCCGGTTAATCCTGAAAAATTTATTTGGGTCCAGTAGTTCGCTTTCAAGGTGATCCAGCGAATATTCAATTATATATTTAGTATTATCGTTGTTTTTTATGCAATAAACAGTCTTTCCATCGGCATAAAAACCTGATATTTCTTCAGTTTTAATAATATAAAACTTCGATCCGATTTGGCTGATGAATCGATCTTTAAATTTATCCTTATTTAATAATTTAGTTTCCAAAGATAATAAACTTTGAAAGCTATGGAGATTGTTTAATGACTTGAACTTTTCAACTGCTTGGCGAAGATCTGTATCAGAAACTGGTTTTAATAAATAATGTACGCTATTTACTTTGAATGCTTCAAGTGCATATTCATCATATGCAGTAATAAAGATAACGGGATAATCCAGGTGGGTATTTTTAAAAATTTCAAAAGATATTCCGTCTGTCAGCTGAATATCCATGAAAACAAGATCTACATGATCGTGATCATTATTTAAAAAATCGATAGTTTCGGAAACACTTTGACAATAACCAGAAAATTCCGCATCATTATCAAGTTTCTTTATTTGAGTTTTGAGCTTTTCTGCTGCTATCTCTTCATCCTCTATTATTAAGTAATTCATTGCCGCTGTTTGTTGGGATTATTGGTAACATAACAGAAAAAGATGAATCATTGTTTAAGCTTTCAATTTTTTTATTTGAAAAAGATTTATAACGAGTAATTATGTTCTTGAATCCCAGTCCGTTACTTTCTGATTGGGAAATCACTTTTGGGTTTCTCGTATTCCAGATATTAATGTAATTATTATCTTTATCTACTGTGATTTTAATTTCGATAGGATTTTGCCGGGTAAAGCTATTATACTTGAAAATATTCTCACAAATTAATTGTGTTACTGAAGGAACTATTAATTGATCATTAATATCTTCATTAATATTAATTTCATAATTCAGGGCATCACCATACCTGTATTTATATAGATCAAGATAGTTTTTTATAAAATCAACTTCTTCTTTTATCGTTACAAGCTCTTTACTATTGTGTTGCAGGAGGTATCTAAATATTAAAGATAGTTTTCTAACAAACGATTCTGCACGGCTAGGTGATATAGATATCAGGCTGCTTAATGCATTAAGATTATTAAATAGAAAATGAGGGTTTAATTGATTACGAAGAGCATCAAATTGCACTTCAAGCATTTCTTTTTCCAGCTTGTTTTTTTCTTCTTTCATTTTCGAAGCTTTCTGAGCATAAATTACAATTGCATTAACAGTGTGTAGAAAAAGGTTAACTCTGAATACGAAGGCTAAATCTAACTTGAGATTATTCCAAAATCGCGTGCCGGAAATCTCTAAAATTAGTGTGCTTAAATAAGTGGCAATCAACGATATAACAACAACTAATGGAAGGGAAATTAAGAAATTTAAAACCAGTTGTTTTACAGTATTTGACCGGTTGTTATTGAATATCTTTAATAAGTATCTATTCCCTTCCCAGACAAAAATTACCTGCATTGTTAAAATGATAAACAAAAACAGAGAAGGAGATTTAAAATCAAAAATTTCTTCTCCAACAGTGAATTTAATATTTAAGAAAGAATAGATAGATATCAATGCTATGATACCCCACCGATATTTATTGTTAAATAACATTGATTTAATTTAAAAATAGAGGAGAATGAGAATGAGAACTCATTCTCTTTTCTCCTCATTTTCAGCAGGCAATATATTAAATATCTACTGGAAGTATAATTTCATCTATTGTATGAACTACGCCGTTTGTAGCTTGTATATCAGTTGCAGTTACTGTTGCGTCTGCGTTATCAGGATCATTATCTGTAATGGTTACATTTGATCCGATATTTACTGTAAAAGTACCACCTTGAAGAGTTTCTGGTTCAATTCCGTCTGATAGGTCAGAACTATATACTCGGCTACCAAGGACATGGTAAGTTAAAACAGCTTCCAGTGTAGCATCATCGATGTCTGCAGGTCCAGATACTCCTAAAGCATTATATAGAGCATCAAATGCAGCATTTGATGGTGCGAATACAGTATAATCACCTTCCATTGTGAAAGTTTCTGCTAAACCAGCTTCAGTAAGAGCTTCAACAAGTCTGTTAAGTCCAGCATCTGTAGCTATTTCAGCGATAGTTTTAGTCTCAGGAACTAGTACTGCATCAATTGCGTGAACTATTCCGTTATCCGCCATAACATCTACTGCTATAATATTACTGTTATCATTTAAAATCAGATTATTAGCATCAACACTAATTGCCTGACCATTTAAAGTTGGTACAAATCCGCTGCTTAACATATCAGAAGATACTGCTCCGTCTACTACGTGGTAAGTTAATACCGCGGTAAGAAGATCAGATGGAATGTCAGAAATTTGAGAATAACTTAGTGCACTTAAAAGGTTTCTAAAAGCCTCATTAGTAGGTGCGAAAACTGTAAGTTCTCCACCACTTAAATCTTCAGCTAATCCTGCAGTTTCTACTGCAACTACAAGGCTGTCAAAGCCATTGTAAACAGCCTGGTCAACAATTGTTTTTGGTGGTAGTACAACACCATCAATTACGTGGATCACTCCATTAGTACCAAGAATATCTGTTGAAGCTATATCTACAGGGTTTTCATTGTTTGCTCCTTGTAATGTTCCATTATCAGCATCAACAGTTAATGGTTCACCATTTAACATGTTTATATCTCCATTAACAAGGTCTGAGCTAAATGCGTAACCACTTAATACGTGATAAGTTAAGATATCTGCTACTTCAGCATCTGAAAGTTCTGCTGCAACCTCCGCAGTAATACCAGCATTTTCAAATGCAGCATTAGTTGGTGCAAATACAGTAAATTCTCCATCTCTTACTGCATCGACGAGATCAACTCTTTGTAATAATGAAACTAATGTTGAAAAGTTTTCATCTGCAACTGCTATATCTACTATATTTTCAGTTGGTGGAGTTAATACCATGTCGATAACATGAATTACTCCATTAGAAGCATCTACATCAACTGCATCTATACTAGTATTACCATTAACAGTAAGGGCAGTTGTATTTAAGAAGATTGAACTTCCCTGAAGAGTTTCTTCAGAAGCCATTAATTCTCCAGATGTTTTAGTGCCTGCTAAAATATGATACTGCAGTACTGATTCTAATGCTGCATCAGGAATTTCTGTAACATCCGCCCAGCCATTAGCACTTAAAAAAGCGGCAAAAGCATCATTGGTAGGAGCAAATACAGTTAATTCGCTGCTTTCATCGGTTAAAGCACCCGCAAGCCCTGCTTCTTCAGCAGCTGCTATAAGTGATGTAAATCCTTCATCCGCAGCTACTTCAGCAATGTTTCTATCTTCGGTAGTAGGCGGAAGAAAATTAATGTCATCATCGTCATCATCGCACGCTCCAAGCGTGAATAAAAAGACACTGAGCAATGCCAGGGTCATTTTGTGAGTTTTAGTGATTTTAAGGTCTTCATAGTTTTTGCTATTTAATTTCAAACTTGTCTAAACAACTGTTGCTATTGGTTTTTGATTACAAGGATTCCGTGAGTTGTAGTATTTTGGTCGTGAACTGTCAAATAGTCTGAGTAAATTGCAATAGATTATTTTTCAAAGCAGAATACCATATGAGGAAATATGCCATAGTGGATGTTGAAACAACTGGTGGATCTTCGATAGATAACAAAATAACTGAAATAGCTATTTATCTGAGTGATGGAGCCCGGATTATCGATTCGTTTCATTCTCTTGTTGATCCGGGAGTTCCTATTCCAGATTATATTACCTCTATTACTGGTATTGATAATGAAACTATCCTGGGGCCCCAGCTTTTCAGATATTTCAGACGAAGTTATTTCAATATTAAATGATAGCATATTTGTCGCTCACAATGTTAACTTTGATTACCATTTTGTACGTCAGGAATTAAAAACATCAGGTTATCAATGGGATTCCAAAAAACTGTGCACGGTTAGATATGCCAGAAAGATTTTTCCCGGATTAAAGTCTTACGGTCTTGGTAAGTTAAGTGCACATCTTGGATATACTAATAAAGCAAGGCACCGTGCCTACGGAGATGCATCTGTTACTGCTGAAATTTTGCACTTGATGATTTCCAGAGATAATCTGGGAGTAATGGAAAAATTGATTAGTCATGGCAGTGTTCATGGTTATATTCCACCTAATCTCGATGAAAATGAATTCAGGAACTTGCCTGAATTGCCCGGTGTTTATTATTTCCACGATGGTAAAGGGAAAACTTTATATATTGGTAAAGCTAAGAATATAAAAAAGAGAGTTAAATCTCACTTTTCAACAAGATCCGGAAAACCTGAGCTTTCCTTTTTGAATCAAATCCATCACCTTGCTTATGATCTTTGTGGTAATGAGCTTATTTCTTTGATCCATGAAAATGAGATGATCAAAAAACATTGGCCACCTTTTAACCGGGCACAAAAATTTAATTCCAGGGTATTTAGTTTAGTAAGTTATAAAGATGGTAGCTCTTATCTCAGGCATGGTGTAGCACCAGGTAGAAAACCAAACCTGCTTATGACCTTTAATTCTTTGATGGAGTCAAGAAATTACCTGTTCGCCATCGCTAAAGAATATTCTTTATGCCCAAAATTACTTGGCTTGCAAAAAGTCAAGAGTAAATGTTCATGGGTAGATGCAGGAGAATGTAACGGCGCCTGTATAGGGGAAGAACCATATGATGAATATAACAAAAGGGTAGAAGAGTGGCATTCTTCAATCAATTCAAATAATAGTGACTTTTTAATTGTCGGAGAAGGAAGAGATAAGACGGAAGTAGGATTTGTAGTTGTTCGTAAAAACCTCTTCAAAGGATATGGTTTCGCACCCACTGAGGTAAGTATAATAGACCAATGGGAAGAATATATTCATCCGGGAATTCATGACGCAGACGTACAGAGAATATTAAATCAATTTATCAATCACAATTCGAGTGAGTATGATTTTCTTCCGATTTAGTTCCTTGATAATATGGACTAATCGCTTATCTTTGCCCTTATTAACTAACACTTGTTAGGCATGGAATTACTACCGAGAGATATTTTTAACGAAGAGCATGCGCTTTTCAGAGATTCAGTAAAAGATTTTATTAACAGGGAAGTTGTCCCTTATAATGAGGAGTGGGAGAAGAATAAAATGGTCTCTCGTGAATCGTGGAAAAAATTTGGTGAAAATGGTTTTCTTGGAATCCAGGTACCTGAAGAGTATGGAGGTCTGGGGCTTGACGATTTCCGTTATAACGCCATTTTAATAGAAGAACTTTCAAGATCGGGTTGCGCAGGGCCGGCTATCGGTTATCCTCTTCATTCTGATATAGTTCTACCTTATATCATTCACAACGGATCTGAAGAATTAAAAAAGAGGGTCTTACCGGAAATGCTAACCGGGGAAAAAATTAATGCAATTGCAATGACGGAACCCGGCGCCGGAAGTGATCTTAAATCTATGCGTACTACTGCAGTTGATAAAGGAGATCATTATTTGGTGAATGGAAGTAAAACTTTCATTACTAATGGTTATCTGGCTGACTACGTGGTGGTTGCTGTTAAAACTACTCCTGAGCAAGGAGCCAAAGGAATCAGCCTTATTCTTGTAGAAGAAGGAATGGAAGGGTTTAAAAAAGGAGTTCCTTTTCAGAAAGTTGGTCTTCATGCCCAGGATACTTGTGAATTGTTTTTTGAAGATGTTAAAGTGCCAAAAGAAAATCTGATTGGTGATGAAGGTAAAGGTTTTCAATACCTGATGACTGAATTGCCACAGGAAAGACTTGTTGTTGGTTTAAGTGCTGTAGCTGCTGCGGAAGCGATTTACGAGCAGACAGTTGAATATACAAAACAACGTGAAGCCTTTGGAGGATCAATAAGCAAGTTACAAACGATCAAGTTTAAACTTGCTGAAATGGCCTCTTCCTTAACTATGGCCCGTGCTTTTGCCGATAAGTGTCTGATGATGCATAATGAAGGTAAGCTCGATACAGCAACAGCTTCAATGGCTAAATATAAACTAACCGACCTTCAGTGTGAAATAGCTGATGAATGTGTACAACTTCATGGTGGTTACGGTTATATGTGGGAATATCCCGTTGCACGAGCATGGGCGGATGCAAGAGTACAAAGAATATATGCCGGAACAAATGAGATCATGAAGGAAATTATTTCAAGAAAAATACTCGGTTAATATCTTGTTTTAATACAAAAATTAATCGTTTATTTCCGATTGCCCATTTAAAAGAGCCCTCGCCCGGGCTCTTTTTATTTTTAACTTACATGGGGTGCTGGTCTTCTTTTTTCTTTTATCAAAAATTGTTTATTTGCCAGCTTAACAGCTATGCGAAATTAAATGCAACGTGCACTGATCGGAATTTTTATTTTTTATTTTTTGCTGTCGGGATTGTCTTTTTCCAGACCCTGGTTCCTTTGTTTTTACTAGAAAAACACAAGGTTATTTCTGCTTTTCAATTTCTCAATCAAAAGTATCCGGCTATTCACTTTTTAGGCAGTTATAATTCTCTTAAGGAATTTTTGACGGACTGAATCTATCCTCTGTTTTAAGAAATATTGAACTGGATCTAAGTGAGTACCGTGTTAAAAACTTTTTATACGGGCAAGTGCTGTTTATGGTGCACAATTTATTTTGGATACTAATTATTGAACTTCCGGTAATCTCATATCTATCCGGAATTATTAGTAAAAAGAAAAGAAAAAAAGATCTAAAAAAGGTAAATCTGCAAAAGAAAAAAAAGTTGAAAAGGAAGTGGGATTATCTTATCGTTCCCCTGTTTATTACTGGTTGAAGGTTTTGGTTTTCCTATTGGGTTTTTAACATTATGTATCCTGGTAAGCAATTTGCTGATTGTTGTACAATCGACTGGCAACCTGGAAAACTCTCCTACTGATATAGAAATGAATGCCCCGGTATTGGTATTAGGAACCAATAAATATCTCAGGGATGGGGTGTCTAAAAATGCTTATTATGAGAACAGAATGGATATGGCTGCTAATCTGTATAGATCTGGAAAATCCAGTTTCTTCATACTTTCCGGAGATAATTCTTCTAAAAGCTATAACGAACCGGCTTTAATGAGACAATCATTAATCCAACGAGGTGTCCCGGCAAGCAAAATTGAACTCGATTATGCCGGAAGAAATACATTAGGTTCTGTTGTCAGGCTTAAAGACCATAATATTGAGGATATAATTATTATTTCTCAACAATTCCATTTGAGAAGAGCTATTCCAATTGCAGAATACCATGGTTTTAACGCTGTTGGATTAAAAGCGAAGGGAGGAATGACGGTAAGAATGTTTCTGAGGGAACTTATAGCCCGGTTTAAAGTTCATCTGGACCTGTATATATTTAATACAAAGCCAATATATAGTGGTACTTTCTCTGGGCCTGATTTAAATATGAATCAGAATAAAAGAGATTATAATCTGTTCGTTGTTGTTGTTTTTGTCAATTTATTATCAATTTTGGCAACATCTTTTGTAATCGGATATAGTTATACAAATCGACTAAATAGAAGAAATGGCCGTAGCACCGGAAAAAATAATAGAAGAACTAAATAAAGGAACTTACCACCCGGTTTATTTTTTACAGGGGGATGAACCTTTTTATATTGACTTGATCACAGAATATATTGAAAACAATGCCCTTGAAGAATCTCAGAAAGGATTTAATCAAATGGTGTTTTATGGTAAGGATGTGGATGTTAATACAATCATTACCAATGCAGGTCGTTTTCCTATGATGTCTGACAGGCAGGTTGTAATCGTAAAAGAAGCACAGGACGTACCGGATTTACAAAAAGAACAGGGAATTAAATTGATGGAGAATTACATCAAAAACCCTCAACCTAGTACAATTCTCGTATTTGCTCATAAACACAAAACACTTGATGGTAGAAAATCTCTTGCCAAAAGTCTGGATAAATATGCTACCCTGGTAAGTGTAAAAAAATTATATGATAACCAGGTTCCGGACTGGATTGAAAAGTATGTATCGGGCAAAGGTTATAAAATCAACCAAAAAGCAATGATCATGCTTGCTGATTTTATTGGAAATGATCTGAGCAGGCTTAGTAACGAAATAGATAAAATTCTAATAAACTTCAAAGACGGTGATACCATTGATGAAGATCATGTTCAAAAGAATGTAGGTATCAGCAAAGACTTTAATATTTTCGAATTACAAAAAGCTTTGTCTACCCGAAACGTAGTTAAGGCAAACCGAATTGTTCAATACTTTGCAGCTAATTCTAAAAGCCATCCGATTATTCCTGCACTGGCAGTATTAACAGGATACTATACTAAATTGCTTCAGATTCATCATAAACAGGCTTATAATGAAAAAGCGGTTGGTGGTGTAATAAAAATTTTCAATCCATATGTTCAGAAAGAATATCTTGCCGCGGCAAAAAATTATCCGCCTCAAAAGGTGATTGAAAATCTTGGTCATCTATATAGTGCAGATCTTGCATCGAAAGGAGTAGGGGCGAGTATTGAAGAAAAGGAATTATGGAAAGAGTTGATCTATAAATTAATGCACTAATTAGCCTTTTTATTAAAAGGAAATACTTTCTTTATTCTCATAGATTTGATTGTATATCTTTTTGTATAATAGTTCAGGATTTAAAGGTTTGGCAGCAAAGTCATTCATACCTGCTTCAAGAACCTGTCTTTTTACTTCCGTCATGGCAGATGCGGTCAAAGCGATGATAGGCAAACTTTGATATTTTTTGTTATTCATTCCCCTGATCACCTTTGTTGCTTCAATACCATCCATGTCAGGCATTTGTAAGTCCATCAAAATAAGGTCATAGTCATTATTTTTACATTTAGCCAATACTTCATTTCCATCCTCAGCAGTATCAACTAAAGCGTTCCAGCGATTAAGGTATTTTACAGCTATTAATAAATTGACTTTGTTATCCTCGGCAACCAGGATTTTGGCTTTTCTAAGGTCTTTTTGTCATCATTTATGTTAAGTCCTTCCGGAGCTAACTCTATATCTGACTTGCCAAATTCAAGTGTAAAATGGAAATCTGCTCCCTTACCTTTCTCGCTTTCCAGTTTTAATTCACTTCCCTGAAGCTCCAATAGTTTTTTACATATCGAAAGACCAAGTCCGGTACCACCATATTTTCGCGTCGTAGAACTTGAAGCCTGGCCGAAATTTTCAAAGATTCTTTCCTGCTCGTCCTCAGAAATGCCGATTCCAGTATCCTTTACAGAAAAATGTAATTTAATATTGTCATCAGTATCTTCATTTATCACCACTGAAATAGTAACAGATCCTGCCTGAGTAAATTTAATGGCATTACTAATCAGGTTAGTTAATATTTGAGTTAGTCGTGTACTGTCTCCCACTACTACATCCGGAATATTATCCTGAATATATAATATAAGAGGCAGGTCTTTTTGGAAAGCCTTAGTGGTTAGCGAACTTTTTACTCCATTAATAACCGTTTTAATATTAAATGGTGCTTTTTCGAGTTCGATCTTTCCAGCGTCGATCTTATTGAAGTCTAGTATGTCATTGATTATAGCAAGGAGATTTTCTCCACTAAATTTTAATATTTTTAAATCTTCGATTTGTTCTTTGCTTGGATTAGCATTCAGAAGCAGGTTAGAAATACCGATCACAGCATTTAGTGGTGTTCTTATCTCATGACTCATAGTTGAAAGAAATTGAGCTTTCGAAATAGAAGCCTGTTCTGCTTTATCTTTTGCTTCAAGGATTTCTCTTTCGTATTCCTTTCTCTGAGTTATATCTCTAATAAATACACTGAAAATAAATTCACCATAATAGTTTACCGGTGAAATAGATAATTCTGTTTCAATTTTATAGCCGGATTTATGAACAGATTTCATTTCTATCCTCAGGTTATGAGAATTGATAGGATATTGATCCATTATTTTAACCTGGGGTTCTCCGGTGCTTTTTTCAGTAATTTCAATATCAGGCAAAATGGTTTCGTTTACCTGCTTATCTAAAATTTCTTCTTTAGAATAACCCAGGAGTATTTCAGCCTGTTTATTCCATTCCATAATTACACCAGATCCGTTGAAAATTACTACGGCATCCATCGCAGATCCGATGATCTGTGCCAACCGTTGTTCACTGTCTTTTAATGCTGATTCTGCCTTTTTACGCTCAGTGATCTCTTCATTCAACCTTTTATTTACAGCCTCCAGATTACCTACCTTTTCAATCAGTAAATTTTGTATATGCTTTTTACTCAGCATACCTAATTGTTGCTCGTTAAGAGCCTGCTGAGGAATTATAACTACTACCTCCTGGAATGTATCTAATAGGCGATAGTTATCTGCCATATAATTATAGACTCCCTGAAAAATCTCCGAAGCTGTTTTTTCTCCTGCAGATTTTTTTAACTCGGAATAAATATTTTCGGTAAAAGATTTAAGGGTTCCTATTATTTTTTTAGATCTATCTGCCTTGAGTGCCTTCTTTTCATTCTTTAAACTCTCAATGAAATCAGTCGCCTTTTTGATCTGGTTTCTACCCTTTGAATCCACCAGGGAATAACCATTTGTGATGATTTTCTCAAGAAAAAGAATACACAAAAGTTTTTCCTGAATAAGCTTTTCTTCAAACAGCAGGTTCATCTCGGGGGTACTGCTGATATTAGGAAATCGCTGGCAAAAATCTATTTTGAAATTATCTTTATCAGTTTGAGTGGTGTATTTCGGACCACTTAAAATATTTCGTTCAAAGAGTAAATATAGACCGGGTAAGAAATTCTTTTTATCCTCAGGATCCAGTTTGTTTATTTCTCTGACCTTTTCCTTCAAAAGAGAATCAGAATCAATATCTTCAACATTATAAACGAGATAACTTACAAATCGACTGATTTGCTCATCTCCAAAGGAAGGGTTATTGTCTGAGTCCTTTTTGTTTCCGAATATTTTCTTTAAACGCTTTAACAATTAATAAGGATTTACAAAATTGCTTATATACAATAATAGAAATAATAATTTATAGTTTACAGACTAAATATTATTGATTAATGTTCAATCTTACATAAAACCAGATTTAATTGAATTTTTAGAATGTCGAAAATATTCTTTATTCATTTTGTTTTATCCCAACAAAATAATTCAGAATTTTAACTGTTATAAAAATAAAACTAATAGCTCCGTATGCATAGAATAAAAGTCTTTACCGGACTTCTGATTTTTTTTGCGATTAATTTCTCCATTTTCTCTCAGCAAACATTGTTTTTTACTGATGACAATGGGCCACTACTTCAGGCAATTTCTTTATTTAATAGTGGAAAATACAATGCCAGCAGGAGTACTCTTGAGAACTACCTTGAAACCTCTCCTGAAGATAATAATCTGATGGAAGCCAAGTATTACCTGGCGATGAGTGCTATTAAACTTTACCATGATGATGGGGAATACTTATTGAGGCAGTTCACCAACCGATATCCGGGGCACCCTTTGGCAAACCAGGCCTTTATAGAGTTGGGAGATTATTATTATCGCTCCGGTACCTATAATAAAGCAGTTGAATATTTTAAGAGGGCAGATCTTTCCAAATTAAGCAGATCGACTGCAATCGAAACGAGGTTTAGATTAGCATATTCTTATTTCAATGAGCAAAGATTTAATGAGGCACTGAGTCAATTTGGGTTTCTTAAAAATTCATCAAACCCCTATACGTATGCTGCTCATTATTATAGCGGATATATTCATTACCGAAATAAAAATTATAATGAGGCTTTAAATGAATTCAGGCAGGCAGAAGCAGGTGAGTCATACAAAGAAATTGTGCCATCTTTAATTGCTCTTTCATATTATGAGACTGAAAGATATGATGAATTAATAGAATATGGCGAAAAAATCAATCGATCCGGAAGAAGGATTCGAAATGCATCTGATTTTTATCTCTCTATGGCTGAAGCTTATTTTTTCACGGATCGAAAAGAAGAAGCCCTAGTTTATTACGATAAATTTATTTCTACCAACAGGGGAAAGGTTGATGAAAGAATCGCCTTAAGAATCGGAATTTCGAATTATGAAGCCGGAAATTTCGAAACAGCTGTTAACAGACTTCGCCCACTTGCTTTAACAGAAGGTGAGGTAGGACAGAGAGCTTCCTTCTTTTTAGGATTGTGTTATCTGGAATCCGGTAATAAGCCATATGCTCCGGCTCCTTTAAAAAAGGCCTCGGAGATGGATTTTGATGATAAAATTAAAAAGGAGTCACTATTACTTTACTCAAAATTAAGTCTTGAATTAGGCAACTTTAATGATGCAATATCCGGCCTGGAATCATATAAAGAATTGTATCCTGAAGATGCGAATCAAAATAAAGTGAATGACTGGTTAAGTCAGGCATATTTATACAATAATAACTACCAGGCGGCCTACAGGCATTTAAAAAATACAAACCTTAATACTTATCAATTAAAAGAGGTGTTTCAAAGAGTAACATATAATCTGGGAGCTGAAACTTTTAACAAAAAAGAGGTTGATAAGGCTGTTGGATATCTTAATGAATCACTAGATGTAAATGCTGTTGAAGATCTTACAGCCAGAGCATCATATTTAAAAGGGGAAATTCAGGTACTAAATGAACAATATCCTGAGGCTGTAAATTCATATGCCAGGGTATTCAGACTGAAAAACGAAAATTCGGAACTTTTCCTTAATTCTCGATATGGTATCGGATACGCATATTTCAATAATAAAGAATTTCAGAAGGCAATCCCTCACTTTAGAATTTACTCAAACTTAAGTGGTGAAACTGAAGCTGAAAAAAGAAAAATAGCTGATGCTACGCTAAGATTAGGAGATTCCTATTATGTTACCAAACAGTATTCACAAGCTGAGAATTCCTATCAAAAATATCTATCGCAGTCTACTATAAATGCAGATTATGCCACCTTCCAGTTAGCTGCTGCACAATGGCTTTCAGGAAAAGATCAGGCTGCAGTTCAGTCTCTTACCAGGTTGGTGAGGAATTATCCAAATAGCGTATATCGCGAAGATGCCGCTTTCCAGATAGGGACAATTTTATTTGAAGGGGGGAAATACAAAGAATCAATTGATGCATTCACAAGGTTTTTGTCCGGAGCCACAAAAAAGGAATTGATAGTGGAAGCTTATGTTAAAAGAGCACTCGCGGCAACTAACCTGCAGAACTATGATATGGCTATAAAGGATTATAAAACCGCCATAGAAAACTACTCTACTTATCCAAGTGCTTATAATGCATTACTTGGATTGCAGGATCTTCTGGCCCGGACAGATCGCTCTGAAGAGTTTAATAAATATTTAGAGATTTACAGAGATACAAATCCGGAAAATAAGGAAATACTTATAGTCCGCTTTGAAAGTGCTAAGTCATTATTATATGCCGGCAAATACGATGAAGCGATAAAATCATTCAATGAGATTATTAACGAATACGAAGGAACTACAGAAGCCTACGAATCTCAATATTTAAAAGCTGAAGCTTTAAGGTATAATGGTAATTCAACCGATGCGATCAGGGCCTATCGGAAAGTTATTGAGCAAAACCAAACGAATAAGGTTAACAGAGCCAGGCAAAAGATTGGCGATCTTCAACAAAGCGAAGGTAATTGGGAAGAGGCAATTGTCGCTTATACAAAACTTGAACAAGATGCTGTTAATAAGCGCCAGAAATATGATGCTGTCGAGGGCCTTATGATTGCTTATTACAACTCAGGAAAGTATGAAAGAGCTATTGAGTATGCTCAAAAAACGATGGAGATCGGCTCACCTAAACCGTCATCAGCAACGATGGCAGCTACTTATAAAGGGAAAGCTCTGCTAGGTAAGGGAGATACCACTGCAGCCTTACAGATTTTAAATGATGTAATTACTAACGCTTCCGATGAATATGCTGCGGAGTCAATGTATAGAAAAGGGGAGATCCTTCATGAACAAAAGGAATACAAAGAAAGTAATGAGGTTTTATATGAATTTATAAACAAGTTTGGTGCTTATGATTACTGGCTGGGAAGAAGCTTTATCCTTATATCTGATAACTTCATAGCTCTGGATGAAATGTTACAGGCTGAAGCTACTTTAAAATCAGTGATGGATAATGCGACCAATGAAGAAATCATAGAATTGGCAAAGGAAAAACTCGCTGAGCTAAAAGGCATAGAAAAACAAATTGTTGAGAAAAATTATATTGATACAGACAGTATAAAATAGACTTTTTATGAATATTAAATTCATTTCGATATATATTATTTTACTTTTTACCTCAGCTTCAATAACAGCTCAGGATGAGGATAAACAAAAAGATAAACCTAAAGAAAAAGCGGATAGTATTGATCCGACAAATATTGTAATTGAGAAAAATAAGGAACTGACTGTTCCAAAAGCATCAAAGATTTTTGTTACTGCTGAAGAATCTGAAGCTGATAAGAAGGATTTAAAGGTGAATTACACTATTCCAAAATTGGAGATAAAACAACTACCGGCTTTAATTCCTATAAGACCATTGCGGATAAATACAGAACCGATTGAAAAACTATATGGGAATTTTGTGAAAGCCGGATTTGGAAATTATGCTACTCCATATTTAAAAGTACTGGTAAATAATAAGCGGAGTGAAAACATGATTCTTGGAGCAAGGGTGTTTCACAATAGCTCGGGAAGAGGACCGGAACCATATGATGAGAATGCGGCATTTGGCAATACTGAAATTGAACTGAATGGGAAATATATGGATAATGGTGTTCAGGTTGGAGGAAAATTGATTGGTAGCCTTGATAAATACCACTATTACGGATATGATCCATCTCTGGAGGTAGATAAGGAAGATATTCGCCAGTTATACAGGAATGTTGGGCTGGAAATTGACTTTGGAACCTATCAGGAAAAGAAAGATTTTAATTATAATTTGACCACCAGCGCGAATAGATTCTGGTCCGACTATGAAGATTCTGAAACCCAGATCGGTCTCGAAGGACATGCAGACTGGCATATCAATGATGAGCAAAATTTACAGATCGATCTTGAGTTATGGCATAGTAATTTAAAGGATACTACACGCACAGATAAAAGAAATCTGTTTCAATTCACTCCATCTTATTATTTTCACTGGAATGACTTCAGGATCAGGGCCGGAGTAACTGTAGCTTACGAGGATGATACACTTAATGATAATCAGAAAGACCTCAGGTTTTTCCCTCAGGTATTTGCAGAATATGATCTGCAGGATATGATCAGTGTTTATGCGGGTATTTCAGGAGGTATTAATAAACAAACCTATAAAGGATATGTAGCTGCTAACCCATATCTTGGTTCTAGTCTGGATATAAGACAGGAGATTAAAACGTTTGAATTGGATGGAGGTATCAGGGGACAAAATAAGAACTATGCATATAGTGTCGGATTCAGAGCTGGTAGCTATTTAAATATGGGATTCTTTAATAACAGTGCTGCAGATACATCAAAATTTGAGATTGTATATAACAATGATGCAGTGGCTGTTTTTAACTTCTATGCTAACGGAAGGTATCAATTCAATGAAAATGGAAATATCCAGTTATCGATGGATGTTTTTAATTACGGTTTAGATGAGTTGCTGGGTGCATGGCATAAGCCTACTTATAAATTTGACCTGGTAGCACAATATAATTTTTATGATAAGCTTCATGTGGGTTTTGGAGCATACTATATGGGCCAGATTGAAGCCTTAAATCCTGCGCAGGACGATATAGTTAAACTTGATAATATTCTGGATCTGAATGCACAGGTTTCTTATCTGTTTTCTCCAAGGTTTAGCATTTTTATTGAGGGATACAATTTATTAAATAATGATTATCAGCGTTATTTAAATTATCGTAACAAGAAAGTGCAATTCCTTGCAGGTCTGACTTATAGCTTTTAATTAAGCCTAAATACTTGATTTGGGTTAAAAAAGTGTTTACTTTAGGTTTTTGAGGTATAATTTATTTAAATTAAGTTTACACTCGAAACTTTAATTTTTTTTAAAACTGTCAGCAAATTTAAATCATGGAGCAAAAGTACAGGTCTAAAGATTCTGATTATGGGTTGCCGGAAAATCAGTCATTCGATCCAATAGATAGAGATAAACCAGCAAAAGCTGAAGGCCAGCAGAAATCTCAAAGAAAACAAACAAGTTCATATAATAAAAAAATAACGATTCTAATACCGGATTAATTGCCGCGGTTGTTATCGTTCTTTTAATAGCAGCCGGTTTTGCTATCTGGTTTTTTGTGATAAAACCAAACCAGGAAGCAGATCGATTAGCTGAAGAAGAAAGACAAAAACAACAGGAATTAGAAGACCAAAGGTTAAAAGAAGAACAGGCCAGACAAGCTGAATTAGAAGCTGAAAGGCAAAGAGCTTTGGACTCAGCAAGGGCCGCTCAGGAAAATATGTCTGTGGAAGGTACTATCAATGTACTAAAAAGCAGAACAGGTCGTTCATATGTTGTAGTTGGCAGTTTCTTTGACAAAGATCAGGCTATGGATTTTGCCAATGAAAGAAAAGGTGACGGACTAACATCTTATATTATAGAGCCTTATGGAAAGACAAGATTCTATAGAGTGGCTGTTGAATCTTTTGACAGTTACCAGGAAGGAGTTCAGCAGGCTGAAGGGTATAAGGATGAATACGGATCCGATGTATGGGTGTTGAAATATTAAAAAATTTATGAGCTTACTTTTGCAACTGACTCAGACGTCAGATTCGCTGGCTATGCAGTCTATGTCGTCTGAACAATCACTAACATTTTTAGAACTATTACAAAAAGGCGGATGGTGGTTAGTGCCACTTGGTTTATTACAACTCGCCGCAGTTTATATTTTCTTCGAACGAATTTTCACCATCAGAAGGGCAGACGAAGATTCTGCTGATCTGATGGAACGTGTCAGACATACTGTGACTTCCGGAGATATATCGGGGGCTAAAAGTATATGTCAGTCTGAAAATACTCCGATCGCCAGGATGATCGAGAAGGGTATAGACAGAATTGGCTCTTCTCTTAAAAATATTGAAGTAAGTATCGAGAATGTCGGTAAAATCGAGATCTATAGATTAGAGAAAAATTTGAATCTACTCGCAACAATTGCCGGAGCTGCACCAATGCTTGGATTCCTCGGTACTGTTACCGGTATGATCACTGCTTTTATGGATATTACGAAAATTGAAGGTGCGTTAACTCCCCAGCAATTGTCTGCAGGTATTTACGAAGCATTGATCACTACTGCCTGTGGACTTTTTATTGGTATTTTGGCCTATCTTGGATATAATTACCTGGTAGCAAGAGTACTTAAGGTAGTTCACAGAATGGAATATACTTCTGTTGAATTCATTGATTTATTACAAGAGCCAAACAAATAATTATGGCACTAAAGTCAAAACACAAAGTCGATCCAACTTTTAATATGTCATCGATGACTGATGTCATATTTTTGTTGCTGATCTTTTTTATGCTGACTTCTACTGTAGTTGATCCGATGGCTTTACCAGTCAACTTACCGAAATCAAAAAGTAACACCTACAGTAACCCGGTTATTAAAGTTGCAATTACTGATGACCTGCAATATTTCTTTAATGGAGATAAGGTTAGTAGAAAAGTGATTGAGCCAATGTTAAGAAATGAGATCGGTAAAACCGAAACTCCGACAGTTTCGTTATATATTGATAAGTCTGTGCCGACCGAACATTTTGTTGAGATTGCCGGTATTGCTACTTCATTAAAAGCGAAAGTTTCAATAGCAACCACTCCAGACAATTAAGAATGATAAAACGCGAGGACGAAATAGCCAGGAAGAAGGATAAACAGAAATCGATGGTAATTACAATTGCAATCCATGGAGTCCTTCTGGTCTTGTTCGCGTTTCTTTTAGCGTGGAAAGAACCTAATCCTCCCTTACCACAATATGGTATAGAGATTGATATGGGAATGGATAATGTTGGAAGTGGAGATGATCAGGATAATATCGAGGCTCCCGAATCTGAGGCTGAGGATGAACCTTCTCCTGTCGAAGAAGCAGTTGAGGATCCTAGTGAACAACCAGTGGAAGAAACCTCAGAACCAACAGAAGCAGTGGAAACCGATGATCCTGTCGATCCTGTAGATGAGGTTTCTGAAAACACAGATGCTGTTCCTGTTGAGCCTGAACCTAAGAAAACTACGACCAAGACTGAAAATAAAACTGAATCAAAAGAAGAAACAGTAACGGCACCGATATATCCGGGTACAGAGAAAGGTGAGGGTAGTGGTGCCAGCAAAAAAAGTGATGGTGATGATACCGATCAGCAAGGAGATAAAGGAGACCCTGAAAGTGTAGATGAACGCTTCATTTATAAAGGGACATCCGGAGGTGGCGGTGGTGGACCACAACTGGACATAACCGGATGGACGTGGGATCGTGTTCCTGATAAAAAGGATCAATCTGCTCAAAGCGGCAGAATTAAGTTTTCATTTGAAATTGATGATGATGGTTATGTAGTGAATGTTACTCCAATTGAATCTACAGTTAGTCCGGATGTCCTCAAATTTTATCAGAACCAATTAGAAGAAACTACTTTTAGTCAAACTGGAAGTTTACCTCCAAAACCCAGAACAAAAGGTACAGTAACTTTCATTATTAAAAGCCAATAACTTACTATCTTTGTCACCGTTTTAATTTTCGGTGATGACCTACGAACAAATAGAAGAATATCTTTTTGAGCAGTTGCCTATGTATCAACGCATGGGAAAAGTCGCTTTTAAGACTGGTCTAGGTAATATTGAGGAATTTTGCAAAATCCTCGGTAATCCCCAGGATCAATTTAAGTCTGTTCATATTGCCGGCACCAACGGAAAGGGAAGTTCATCCCATATGATTGCTTCTGTTTTACAGGAAAATGGCTACAAGACCGGTCTATACACTTCTCCTCACCTAAAATCATTCAGGGAAAGGGTTAAGATCAATGGATTACTCATTCTCAAGCAATATATCGTTGATTTTGTTGAAAAGTATAAAGAACATGCAGAGAATCTGCAGTTGTCATTTTTTGAATGGACTGTCGGACTTGCCTTCAAATATTTTGCTGATCATAAGGTTGATATTGCTATAATTGAAGTCGGATTAGGAGGCAGGCTTGATTCGACTAATATTATTACTCCACTAGTATCATTGATCACTAATATTGGACTTGACCATAAGAATATGCTCGGTGATACCCTTCAGCAAATTGCAGGTGAAAAAGCTGGTATTATAAAGCCAGGAATTGACGTGGTGATCAGTGAAACGCAGCCCGAAATAGCCGATGTTTTTAAATCTAAAGCCAGGGAAAATAATAGTGACATAATATTTGCTTCTGATAAATATACTCTTACCGAACTAAAAAAGTATTCACTGGATCTTAAGGGTGAATATCAACTCAGGAATTTATCCGGAGTATTAGCTATAATAGAAAATTTAAAAGAAAAAGGGTTTGATCTCCCAAATATAAACGCAGGGCTTTCTAAAGTAATAACCAACACAGGCTTGCAAGGGAGATGGCAGGTTTTATCCGAAAAGCCTTTTGTAGTCTGTGATACTGCCCATAATGTAGAAGGACTGGGAGAGACCTTAAGACAATTTTTAGCCCGCGATGCCTCTCAATATCGTTTTGTTATGGGTTTTGTTTCTGATAAAGCGGTAGAAGAAGTGTTGGAAGTAGTTCCTAAGAATGCGGTTTATTACTTTTGCACCCCTAATGTGCCACGGGGGTTAAAAGTGGTTGATCTGAAGCCGAGGGTTTCTTCAGATATCACTGTGGCAGGATATTATAATAGTGTAAATGATGCGGTAAATGATGCCCGCCATGATATGAAGGAATCTGATGCGTTATATATTGGTGGTAGCACATTTGTTGTGGCTGAATTGAATGAACTTAATTATGAGGAATAAGCAAAAGCGCTTTGCAGAAAACAGAGAAAGACCAAATATTTTTGAACCTGAAAAGCCTGGTTATGAAGAGATCAAAGGAAATTGGCACGACAAATATTTTGAAAATGATAACCATATTACCCTGGAATTAGCCTGTGGAAAAGGGGAATATACGACAGGTCTGGCAAGGCATTATCCTGAAAGAAATTTTATCGGAGTTGATATAAAGGGTGACCGTATTTGGTGGGGTAGTAAGGATGCAATAGATGAGAATTTATCAAATGTTGCATTTTTAAGAACCCAAATACAATTGCTCGAGAAATTCTTTGTTGATGGGGAGGTTCACGACATCTGGATAACCTTCCCTGATCCCAGGCCTAAAAAAAGAGATATTAAAAGGAGACTAACATCCCCGCGATTTCTTGATATGTATAAGAAAGTAATGCAAAAGGAGGGATGGGTATATTTTAAAACAGACAATCCCGGTTTATTTGATTATACACTCGAAGTATTATCCGATAGGGATGATATAAAGAATCTTTGCATAACGAGAGACCTGTATCATTCTGAATATATAGATGAGCACCACGGAATTAAAACAAGGTTTGAAAAGATGTTTTACGAAAAGGGCTTTTCAATAAAGTATCTTAAATTTCAATGGAATTAATAAAACCATAAAGCAACAGCCAGGATAACAAAAACGCCAAGCGTTACATACTTTAAAGTTTTACTTTCAGTATTCACAGACCAGCGACTGGAGATCCAGGCTCCCAGCATGTTACCTGCTGCAAGCCAAAGGCCAGCGGTCCATTCGATCTTTATTTGATAGGCAAAGATGATCAATGCGATTGCTGTATAAACCACATTGACAAACATTTTGATACTGTTGGTTCTAACCAGGTCTAACTTATTAATCCCTGTTAATGCAGCCATTATCAAAAAACCGACGCCTGCCTGTATATAACCACCGTATATACCAATAAAAAAGAATATGATAATGGAGAAAATCAGGTTTTTCCCTTTGAGTAAGGCTTCTTCAGGTTTATAGTGGTGTTTGGTAAATAAAACCGTGAAAAACACCAGAATAAGCATGAAAACGGATATAGATTTTTTAAAGAGGTTTTGGTCGATCTCTATCGCTAGCTGGGTTCCTATAACTGCACCTATCAAAGCAGAGATTGAAAGATAAATGCTGAAGCGACTGATGTTTACACCCTTGCTTTTGAACCCTGCGACTCCTGAGATACTCTGTAATAATACTGCAACTCGATTCGTGGCATTTGCCACTGCCGGAGGAATGCCAATGAACATCATTAATGGTAAAACAAAAAAACTGCCACCACCGGCTATAACGTTGATGAAACCGGCTACAATGCCGACGCCAAATAATAAAAAATAGTCTATTACAGGTAAACTCACACTGCAAATATATGAACCTGTTTATTTATTGTGGAACTTATTTTATCAAAGATTTCATAAAAGTCGGTCAATAAAAACTCAAGCCTTTTTGATATGTTAGCCTTAATGTTACCCGGGCCGATGTACTTTTTACATTTCCCTATTATTTTAGCTGTCTGGCTTTCATTAAACCCCCATTTTAATCCAATATGATTGATCAATCGAGCTTCATTTGGATGTATTACTCCATCAGATAGGACCAAAGCATAATATTCCGATAGTTTTTTCCGGCTGAAAAGATTTCGGCGTGTTTTTATCACTACAGCATTTTCCCTGCTATATTTTATTATGTTAGCGATGTCATTTTCTGATATCTCCATTTTTTTGCCAATAGCCATGATGTATTTCTTTTCCGATTCATCGAAAGTTCCATCTGCAATAGCCAATGCGCATAGGTTTATCAAATGCTTTTTATTCTGCTTTTCGATGACCTTTTTTCTGATGTTCTTAAAAAATAATATATCCATATCCGTTAATACCTTTTTGATGAATAAGGTGACAAAAATCTTATATCTTTTCTTTAAATAGTTTACTTTTTTCGATAGAAGTGTTATTTTCGGACATTATCAACCAAAACAACACTTTTTTATTATGAAGACCAGAGCTTGCAAACTATGCGGGAATTCTATTAATTCCGGTAGCAGGTCAGATAAAATTTTTTGTTCTGATCACTGCAGGAGTACTTTTAACAACCGGATTTCTTCCGGGGAAAATAATTTAATTAGAAGAGTAAATTATCGATTGCAAAAGAACCGTAGAATTCTAAATCAACTCAATCCGAATGGGAAAACCAAAGTCACTCGTGAGACCCTGATAGCATATGGATTTGATTTCTCTTATGTAACAAGTTTTTATAAAGCTAAGAATGGAAACAACTATACATTCGTGTATGATCAAGGCTATATCGATATTGGTGGTAACAATTTGATCCTTGTAAAAAATCAGCGAATTGTAGAAAAATCATCTATTATTTAATTACTTTCGCCGGCATTATTTTGATAGGTGAAAACAAAAGTAGACTTTTTGCCATTGATCGACACGGTTGTCGAAAATGGTTTTGCAGTATGTGATGATTTTATATCTCCAGATTACCTTGCTAAACTCAGACATCTCATAAAAGAGCATTATCACGAAGGTGAGTTTAAGGATGCTGAAATAGGAGACAGGTTCAACCAAACCAAAGTTAATAGTATAAGAAAAGATGAAATTCTTTGGCTCAGCAGAGGTTTATTTTCAGAACTTGTGAATTTTTACAGTGAGATTGATCGACTCGTTTCGATACTAAATCGATATTGCTTTTTAAGTATTAACGATTGTGAATTTCATTTTGCGGTTTATCCTCCTGGGGCATTCTACAAGAAACACGTTGATCAGTTTAAAACAAATGATGCGCGTTTATTGACTGTGATCTGTTATTTAAATGAATTCTGGGATGAAAGTTACGGAGGAGAATTAATGATTTATCCTGAATCAGGACCATTAAGAATACTTCCTCAACCGGGAAGGTTGGTTTTGTTTAAAAGCGATGAACTTCCTCATGAAGTCTTGATAACAAATAAAACAAGACTTTCAATTACCGGATGGTTAAAGCATAAACACACACCGCTTTAAGCTTCGTATAAATAATTAGCACACTCATCGTGTGAATATTGCCGTTCGTCTAAATAGGGTTTATAAATATAATTATATCTGATATATTTGAAATGCAAGTAGAATCAAGTATATCTTTCTTTCCATAGCTGGTTGAAAAGATGCCCGGAGCTCATTCGGGCTTTTTTTATATCAAAAAATTAAAGGCCCAGATTAAAGGGCCTTTTTTATTTATATAGTTTTGAATTTTTTATTAATATAATTATTTAAGAGCAAACCACTTATTAATACAAGTAGCCACTGGGTAATTACCGAAGCATTACTATAAACATCAAATACATTCCAAACACCTTCTTCAGTAAACCATGGTTCAGGGCTGTATCCTCTCGATAACCACCACCAAATAAGAACTATTCCAAAGGCAATATTTATATACATTGAAATTGCATAATAAAGATCTGGTAGTCGTACATCAGAATCCGGATCAATCATCTCATCTTTTATTTTCTTTACTCCAATTCGTAATGCAGGAAAGATTATAAATAAACCACTAACAACTAATCCAACTCCCCAGACCCAGTCCTGATTATTAAAAACATCTAATGACCAGGCACTCGGAAATCCAAATATTGCACAGCATACCGCAGCGATTATTACCGCTTTTTTTCTGAACAACCCGAGATCTGTTAATGTTTTAATAAATAATTCGATCATGGGCAGGAGGCTACTAAATGCAGCAAGGAAAAATGCTCCAAAGAAAATCACACATAATACCGGACCACCGGGTATAGAAAAGAATAACTTTGGTATTATAGTGAATGTTAAAGCCTGGTTTCCACTTTGGAGATATTCTAGTGCATTGGCTTCAGAAGCACTCAAAGCAAAGACAGATGGTATAATTGCTATGCCTGCCAATATTGAAGCAATGTTATTACCTATCGAGCTCATAATAATATTGAGAGTCACATCTTCTTTTTTTCTTGAATAAGCAGAAAGAGTCATAATTAGTCCCCAACCTGCGCCGGTTGACCAGGCACTTTGAGATAATGCTTCGATCCATACCTTTGGATTAGAAAAGTGTTTGACTTCGACTCCAAACATATATTGAAGACCGATTTCACCTCCTTCAATATTTAAAGCAATAATAGAAATTACAATGAGTAAGATGAATAGAGTGGGGATCAAAATTTTATTTGCTTTTTCAAGTCCGTTTTTTACGCCTTTAGTTAAAACAAATACAGCAAATCCCAGGGCTAAAATATGAAGCCCTACTGTTTTAAAGTTACCATTAGCGATATTGTCCCAATAATTTGTGAGTTGTTCCTGGGTTCCGATGCTGGCAAGATCCGCTCCTTCAAAATACTTAAGAGTATATTCTATGGAAAAACCAAGGTACTGTAAGCTCCAGGCAGTTACTACCGAATAATAAAAAGCAATTCCCAGGGTACACAGGGTTATGAAATATCCCATCCATGCATATTTAGAACCGGCAAATTCACTATAAGATCCGATTACTGATCGTTTGAATTTTTTTCCTATGCTAAATTCTGTAAGTAGAATAGGGATTGACCAGATAAACAAAAATACCATCCACAAAATGATGAAGGCCCCGCCGTATTCTCCGGCTAATCTTGGGAATCTCCATAAGTTTCCTGCGCCTACCGCCATAGCCAGCGCAGCTAATATAATTCCCCACCGATTACTGAATTCCTCTTTTTGAGACATAAAAAATATGGTTTAAATGATCTTTATTTATATATTGGTAAAATATATTTTTATAAGATTGCTAAGATTATAATTTTTTGAATAAAATGAAATTTAAGGACGTACTAAAGTGGGGAATTAAGCCTGATCAGCCCAGGTTTTTAAAAAGAAAAATTTATCAGTCTAATATTACTGCACTAATACTGGCTTTTTTTGTTTCATTGCCATTTATTCTAATTTCTCAAAACACATTAAAACCAACCATTGGGATTCCAATTGCCGGTTTCATCCTTTCCTTGTTAGCAATGGTTTTAAATAGGTTTGGATTGATTTATGTAAGTCGGATTATTGTTTCCTTGGTTCCTGTTTCATTAGCTACTTCGGAAGCCGCTTTCATTGTTGAAGCCGGGAATCCTCCTATGGTCGGTATGTCCATGCTATCTCTGGCTTTTCTGTTTATACCGTTTATAGTTTTTGATATCAGAGAAAAGGGATATTTATTCACTTGTGCAGGAATAGCAATATTGATGATCCTTGGTTTTGATTTCATTAATGAATGGCTTGAAATAGATTTAGACAGGTCTGAATTGAAAAAGGGTAATCTAACAAGAGTTGCTATTTTTATATCTGTAGTTTTTGCTGTTGGTATAATTATGGTTCTACTTTTAGAAAATAAGAGATCTGAAGAAATATCTTCACATTATATTCAGGAAAGTAAGGATATCGCCAGGAAAATGGAGGAATCTGAGAAACAGGCAAAGGAAAATTTGAAAGAGGTTGAGCTTGTCAGGCAAAATGAAAAAAAGCAACAATGGGCAGTCCAGGGACTAGCTGAAGTGACAGAGTTACTTAGAGGCTATGATAGCTTAAAAAGTCTATGTGATAACATTATGGCTTTTTTGGTAGAATATATGGAAGCAAATCAGGGAAGTATGTACCTGATTGATAATGAAGGTTTTGTTTTAAATCTTTATGCAACTTATGCTTACAACAGGAAAAAGTTTGAGGAGAAACAAATCCATCCGGGCCAGGGATTAATTGGCCAGGCTTATATTGAAAAAGAGGTAATACATTTAAAAGAAATCCCACAAAATTATGTCAAGATAACTTCCGGATTAGGTGAGGCAACTCCAAATAGTTTGTTGATTGTACCGATGATCTTTAATGAACAAGTTGAGGGTATTTTAGAAATAGCTTCTTTTAAAGAGTTTGATGAACATCAGATCAGTTTTGTTAAAAAACTAGGTGAGTCTATCGCTTCAAGTTTAAAAGATATAAAGATTAACGAGTCTAATAAAGAGTTACTTGAACAAGCCAGACAGCAGGAAGAAGAAATGAGAGCCCAGGAAGAAGAAATGAGGCAGAATATGGAAGAGCTTGCAGCTACTCAGGAAGAGATGCTTAGAAAAGAAAAACGTTATTTAGAGGAAATAGATAACTTGAAAAGACAAATACAAGTAGAGAATTAAAAAGGGGAGCTAAAGAACTCCCCTTTATTTTTTAAGGCTTTTCTGATGAATGACTCAGGCTAATCAGGTTTATGAGTAATCGATAGGCTCCGGGCACCCCGGCAGGTAGTTCCCTGAAAAAAGATAATCCTGTATAAACATAATAACCTTCTCCATATTCTGCTACCAAAAGACTGCCTTTAAGTGGAACCTCGTCAGTATCACTGATGCTCAAAAGAGGTGTATAGTTATCGTCCCATGTACCAGGGAAATACAAACCACGCTCTTGCACCCAGTTTTTAAAATCATCTTCTGTAATTTTATTTGGCTGATTAAAAGCAATGTGATCTTTATTCAATATTCTGACCTCAGAATTTTCATCTGTCACTCTGCCTCTGGAGATACTAATTGGATAAGGTCCGGGATTTTCTACATTTAAGCCATAAGAAGTATTATACTGTACAATTACAGTTCCGCCATCATAGACAAAATTGTATAATTTATCCATGGATCTTGCTAATTCAGAGTTTGTATTTAATGCTCTTATACCCAATATGATGACATCGTAATCAATATTTTTCCCGCCATTTAAGTCCTCTACACCGATCTGATCGACATACATACCAACGTCTGTTAACAAATTCGGAACATCATCGCCAGCACCCATGATATATCCGACTTTAACGTCAGGTACATCAATGTCGACTGCAGAAACAGTCATTTCTGAAGCTCTGACATCGATTTGGTTTGGTATGTGATCATATTCGATAAAGACGGTATACTGGTCAAATTTCTCATTTTGTTTGGTGTTAAATTCAAATGAAACATTGTTTTCTTCAAATTTTGTAGCTTTTTCAGCAGAAATATGAAACTCAAAGCTTCTAACCCTTTCAACACCATCTGCTTCATATTTTATTACCTCTTTTTCACATTTGATCCCTGCAGGAAGATCTATGGTTAATTCTCCTGAAGGTAAAGGTGAATCTGAAGTCAGTGTTACAATGATGCTTTTTTCTTTGTTTACCGGAAGAACAAGAACTTTTTGAAGTGGCTCAACGCTGATCTCAGGCATAATATGCATTGGCTGGATAACCTTTCCTTTTACTCTGTCAGTTGTATGATAGGTTAGAGGTAATTCTATTTTTATTAATTCATTATAAACATCCAGAATTATTTCTGCATGATATACGGGATGATTTTCAGCATTACCTATTAATGAAAAACTTGATACATCAAAGTTAGCATCAGTCTGATTACCATTTAACCAATAAGGGTCTGTAAATGCTATATCAGATGGTAATACCAGTTTAGTGCTAAACTCAAATGTTTTATTAGGATTTAAATTACCTTTTTTATCTATATCAGTGCCAGGGATGTTGATCTTAGAAATTTTTACACCAATGTCAGATCTGTTTATTGCCTCAAAATTAATTTCTACTGTATCACCGGGAGAATAATATGGCCGGTCTGAATGAAGGCCTGCATATAATCCAAGGCATTTTACAATGAGTTCGTCTATTTGACTCAGTTTACTTTCAACCTTTTCATTTTTCAGATCTGTTTTTCTGATCTCATTCTTAAGTTGAACAAGATCTTCAATTGAATTCTCAGGTCTTAAAGGATTAAAACTGTTAATGATCTTATTTATGTTTTTTTCAATATTCGGAGCTCCCATTTGAGCCCAGGATGTTTTAATACCTGAGTAAAAATCTTTCTCGGAACCTTTGACTGCTTTAACTGGCACGAGCCATTCAAATGATTCGCCCCTGGACCCGGAAGATCCAAAACCCTGTGATTTATGCATACTGCGGCTTCTTCCTGCTACTTCCTCAATCGATTCTCCCATTGAAGGCAGGTAGTGGCCGACATTAAGTTTTACCAGGTTAGTCGTATCAAATGATTCATCTCTACCTCTGTAAAACCATGGAGAGGTATTCCAGTATATTTTTTTAGGTTGCCATGTCTTTACATGATCAAGTTGTTCAGGGTAAGCTGAAGGGTCATTGGCCAGATCAAAGGCTTCCCTGGCAATAATAGCACTGGCAGTATGATGGCCATGGGTTATACCCGGGATTTCAGGAAACCGCGTAATAATTATGTCCGGACGAAATTTCCTGATAACGTAAACAGCGTCACCAAGAACTTTTTCTCTATTCCATTTATTAAAAGTTTCTGTAGGGTTTTTTGAATATCCAAAATCATTGGCCGTGGTGAAAAATTGATTTCCACCATCGATTTTTCTTGCAGCAATCAACTCCTGAGTTCTGATTAATCCAAGGCCATCCCTGATTTCTGATCCAATTAGATTCTGACCTCCATCCCCACGAGTCATAGATAAATAACCTGTCTCGAAATGTTTGTATCGGGCAAAATATGTTATTAGCCTGGTGTTTTCATCATCCGGATGGGCAGCAACATACAATACCTTTATAAATGATTTCAGTCCTTTTATCTCATCTGCAATAACAGATGAAGCAGGTGGCGATATTATATGTTCTTCCTGAGCTGATAAATTAGAAAATACGAATGAGGTAAATAAAAAAAGTAAAAACAGTTTTTTCATTTCTTTCTGTTGAGTTTGAAGTTTGTAATTTACCAAACCTTGATTATTATTGGGAATTCTTATAAAACTATATTCATGAGAAAACGAGTCAAGGTTTTTTACGTTCTGTTAGGAGTTTTTGTTTTTACCTTATTGGTATTGCTTATTAAAACTTTTATGTTTTCTTCAAACCAGCCTGCAGCAATGGCTGTGGAAAGGAAAATAGTTGATGAGAAAGACCTATCCCAACTTTCAGAACTCCTGCAGTTGAAAACAGTTTCATACCAGGGAAGAAATACAACTGATAGTTCTGACTTTGACCTTTTGTTACCATGGATTAAAGAAAACTATCCTGTTGTGAATGAACAATCGGAGATTAATTTGATCAATAATTCGGGTATCTTAATTAAGATTGAAGGACAGGATAATAGTTTAAAACCAGATCTTCTTGCAGCTCATCTTGATGTGGTACCACTGGCAGAAAATCAACTAAACCAATGGGAGCATCCTCCATTTGCAGGTGAATATGATGAAGAATTTGTTTATGGAAGAGGTACACTGGATGATAAAGGGTCGGCCTTTGTTATTTTGGAAGCTGCAGAAAGTTTGTTGTCGGAAGGGAATAAACCGACAAGAACGATTTACCTGGCCTTTGGCTTTGATGAAGAAATTGGAGGTAACGATGGAGCTAAAGAAATAGCTGAGCATTTAAAAAGTCAGCGGGTAAGCTTGAGAATGGCACTTGATGAAGGGTCGGTAGTGACAAAAGGCATCGTTCCTGGCCTTGATAAAAATACAGCCATCGTTGGGATTGCCGAAAAGGGCTATGTAACCTATCATCTTGAAGCTGATGCTGAAGCCGGGCACTCTTCAATGCCAGCGAGAAACAACGCTATAAATCAGCTGACCGAAGTATTAGATAAAATCAGAAAAGAGCCGTTTAAGGCAAGAATTTCAGCTCCTTTGAGAGCGTTCATCAATTATTTAGGTCCTGAAATGCCATTTCCTCAGCGTATGATATTCGCGAACACATGGCTTTTTGATGATCTTTTGATCTCCACATATGAGGAAATCCCATCAGGCAACGCAATGGTAAGAACTACATCGGCCGTTACCATTCTTGAGGCCGGAGTCAAAGATAATGTAGTTCCTGCTAAAGCCCGGGCCTCGATTAACTTTAGAATTCTTCCTGGTGAAAAGATTGAAGATATTGAAAATTACCTCAAGAAGGCAACTTTTAACACAAATGTTAAAATCAGAAAATCTGATAAGTTCGCTAAAAACCCAAGTAAGATCTCTGATTATCAAAGTGAATCTTTTGAGGAATTAGCCGGCATTATTGCAGGAACATTTGAAAATTCTGTTGTTGTTCCGGGTCTCGTTATTGCAGGTACAGATGGCCGCCACTATGAAGGTATAGCTGAAAATGTATACCGCTTTTCTCCATTTATTCTGGAAAATGAGGATCTTGACAGAATACATGGAAATAATGAAATGATCAGTATTGATAATATTAATTCAGCTAAGACCTTCTTCTATAACCTGATGGCCAATTAGTAAGCAGTTATTTCAATATCGTCCCTTATAACTGCATGACTGGTATGTTCCCATACCGTAGCTTCAATGTGGATATGACCTCCATCCAGATAGCCCGAACCTTCAATATCAAATTGGCCTATTTCCTGATAAGGGATTGAGATTCTCGAACCATTAAGATAGGCTTCTACGATAATACCTGAATTGTAAAAATTCTCGATATAGATTATGTTATCTGGTCCGGATAAATAGGGTTGCTCAACATAAATCGAATAGCCAAAAAACTCATCATAGTAATAACTGTATTCTTCTACTCTGTATGTTCCTTCCAGATCATAGTAAGGCTCTTCAATGTATGTAGTACAAGATGATATTAGTACTAATAAAAATACTGGTATTAAAAAAAGTAATCTTCTCATATCTATTGATAGTTTATAAATAGATGTTCAAAAGTTATACCAACTTTTTTTAAGACTGTCTCAATGAGTGTATATTCGCAATAAATTATAATGAGAATGGATAAATACGACATCATAATTATCGGCGGAGGAATAGTTGGTTTAGCTACAGCTTACCAGGTCAGTATCAAAAGGCCCGGACTTAAAATTGCCTTATTTGAAAAGGAAGGAAAGCTTGCACTCCATCAAACCGGTAACAACAGTGGTGTTATTCATTCCGGACTGTATTATAAACCTGGTAGCCTAAAAGCCAATAATTGTGTGGGAGGGTATAAAATGCTTCTCGATTTTTGCAATGAAAATGAAATCAAATATGAGCTTTGTGGAAAGGTCGTAGTTGCTACAGATGAATTTCAACTACCTCAATTAGATGTATTGCGTGAGCGAGGAGCTAAAAACGGCCTGGAAGGGATTTTAAAGCTTAATGAAAGTGAATTAAAAGAATATGAACCACATGTGTCCGGAATAGCAGGATTATATGTGCCTCAAACAGGAATTATTGATTATACAGAGGTGGCAAATAAATACGCTGAATTATTCAAGAAGAACGGCGGTGAGATACACCTGAATACGAAAGTTAAAAATATACTTTTAAAGAGTGGAGAAAGAATTCTGGAAACAAATAAAGGCACATTCAAAACAGATGTAATTGTTAATTGTGCCGGCCTTTATTCCGATAAAGTTGCAAAAATGGCCGGGCAGGAGATGAGTGTTAAGATCATTCCATTCAGGGGGGAATATTACGAGTTAAAACCTGAAAAGCATCATTTAGTTAAAAACCTCATTTATCCGGTTCCAGATCCTAACTTTCCTTTCCTGGGAGTTCATTTTACCAGGATGATCAATGGAGGTATAGAGGCTGGACCAAATGCTGTACTTGCTTTTCAACGAGAAGGATATTCTAAGTCAGATATAAATGTTTCAGAGCTTATAGAATCATTGACCTGGCCGGGTTTTATTAAGGTAGCTTCTAAATACTGGAAAACCGGATTTGGAGAAATGTATCGGTCCTTTAGTAAATCTGCTTTCACAAAAGCATTGCAAAAGTTAATGCCGGAATTGCAAGAAGATGATCTCATTTCAGGTGGAGCAGGAGTAAGAGCACAAGCGTGTGACAAAGATGGTGGTTTAATCGACGACTTTCTGATACTTGAATCTGATGGAGTTGTAAATGTGTGTAATGCGCCTTCTCCGGCAGCTACATCCTCATTGTCTATTGGCGATGTAGTATCCGGAAAAGTATTAGGACACCTAAACTAGATAAATAATTTTACAGAATTTTTAATTTTTTCCAGTGATTAATTCGTAATCGTTTTGTTCTAATAGGGCCGTGTTAACAAATATTTCCTCACTAAACCAGGTGATCATTATTTACTTATAATGTAATTAACCGTTTAAGTTTTTTTGAATTTGCCATAATTTTTGCTTTATTGCAGCCTTTAAGAGTTTATCAACTATTTTTTAATAATTATGAGATTTTTAACAGTACTGCTATTATTAGCGATTACTTCCTTTTCGTCTTTTTCACAAACCAGATATAAAGTAGGTAAAGTATCTAAAAAGGATTGGCAAATTGAAAAGCTGGATTCTTTAAGAGAAGTTTGTGATGCAGTAATAATTGAAAACATTGGTTTATCACGGATTGATTACAATACTACAAAAGGCTGGATGCTGGAATATAATTATTATATCAAGGTATTAGTGCTGAATGATAAAGGTATTGATCAATATGGTAATTTAGATATTGTTTTCAGCGATAATGATGATGTTTATGTTAAAGGTTATACCTATTCATTAGCTGAGTCAGGAAAAGTTGAGGATGAAAAGTTTACTACTCGGGATGGAATGTTTACAGAGTATACAGATTTTAGGGATAATTTAATATTGCACATCCCTAATGTAAAGAAAAATACTATTGTTGAATATGAATTAAAGATATTATCTCAAAATATAGCCAACGTGCGTGATTGGGTTTTCCAATCCGAAAATCCGGTTCTCTTTAGTGAATACACTACGATCACCCCTGAATATTTTGATTTTAATGCTTTTTACCAGGGAAGTTATCCTGTGAAAATCGAAAAAGGAGAGGGCGTATCAAGTATAAACGGTACTGATTTCTCAGAAACTTATTCATACTTTAAAAAAGTCTATTCTGCAAAAAATCTTCCCGGTGTTCCTGATGAAATTTATACTTCAGTAAAATCAAATTCATTTACAAAATACAGGTTTGAGATCAGGGGTTACAGAGATTTTTATTTAGTCTATCATCCGCTCGGAAGTAACTATTCAACTATTATTAAAGAAAGGCTTTTTGACAATTCTTATTTTGTCCAATACCAAAAAAATAATAATATTCTAAATGATATTATTGGCGATGTGAAAATAGATAATTCTATTTCGGGAGCGAATACAGTTTACAGGCTGGTTAGTAAAAACATAGCCTGGAATAAACAAAATGGCTGGGTTACTCCGAATAAATCATACCGTAAACTAATAAATGATAGAAATGGTAGCGCAGCTGAGATTAATAACCTCTTAGTCGGGGCTTTGAGAAAAGCGGGGTTTAATGCTTATCCTGTTCTCCTGAACACCAGGAATGCCGGTAGAGTAAATCCATTTGTTCCTTTAATCAGTAATTTCAATTATGTTATTTGTTTATTGGAAGTTGATGGTCAACGTGTATTGTTAGATGCAACCGAACCCCAGGCTCCATTTGGTCTAATCCCTTTAAGGTGTATCAATGGTAAAGCACTTATCGTACGGGATGATGCGACAGAACAATGGGTGAATTTAAGTACATATCTGAGCGCAGAAACTCTTAGCTCAGTGGAATTTTCTATAGATCCGGAAGAAGAAAAGATTGAAAAAAGTATAAATAGAAAAAGATTAGGGATAGATCTGGTAAGATTTATTACAGGTCTTGATTCTGCTAAATACGTAGAGGATTTTAACCAGCGCTATACATCAGAATTCTCAGATGCTGAGATCAATGCTCATGAAATCAACTTAGAAGGGAGCGGAGCTATTGAAAATCTGAATATCTCTCAAACAGTTTTAAGCGCTAATAATACTATTTATATCAGTCCTTTTGAGGATTTTAAATTCAAGAAAAACCCTTTTAAAAATGAGAAGAGATACCAGGGGATAGATTTTGTTAGTCCGTGGAAAAAAGTTTTTATGGTAACAGTGAATGTGCCGGAAGGGTATACGGTACAATCAGATATTAAAAATAAAGTGTTTGTCACCTCAGACCAAAAAATGTCCTTTAAAATCACAAGCTCAAAAGTAGGAAATAAGGTTATTTATACTTCAATGATTCTTATAAAAGACTATTATTTTCTTCACACTAAGTACGATGAAATTAAAATGTTTTTTGATGCTGTAGAAAAGGAACTATCAAAACAAGTGATGTTAGTTAGTGAGGTATAAATTATTTGTGATTATGAAATACGTATCAATTTTTTCTTTATTTTTTCTGTTAACTGTCGTCGATGCTTTAGCGACAAATATAAATGCAGAAAAAAGTATATCTCAAAAAGTTATTATTAATGACGATGGTTCATTCGTTGTTGAAATGGTTGAAGAGACAACTGTTTTAAATAAAAACGGAGTCAAGTATGCTACGGCTTTCTTTCGTTACGGAGATCTCTACGAGGTAAAGAACCTGAAAGCAGAAATAGAGGCTAACGGTGATGTAGATAAAGTTAAATCACGAGAATTTTTGGATGTATCAGCTGATTTTGGAGGGAATATTACAGGTGAACGGATTATTTATTATCGCCCTGCATATCCTATTTATCCTTATACAGTAAGATATGAATATAAGATAGAATGCTCATCATTATTTTTCCTGGAGTTTTTTGGTGCCTGGTCTCCTGCTCATTCTGAAGAGGTAAGGGTAAGCAATTATTCCTATGAATTATTTACTAATGAGAATTTTAAATTGGAAAAAAGATATCGTGGGGATAAAAGTTTATATCAAATAGAAGAGAAACCTGAAAAGATTGCCATAACCCTAAAAAATTATGTTGCGGAAACCGAAAAGGAATATGCTGTACCCGGTCTCGATCAGGGACCTGGCTTCATTCCTCAACCGAAGAACTTTATCTTCGAACAAAGTGATGTGAATATGAGTTCCTGGAAAGATTATGGCAATTGGTTTTACAAATTAAATGAAGGACGTGATGAGCTTCCGGAAAACCAGGTAGCTAAGGTTAAAGAATTAGTAAAAAATGCAGGCACAGACCTTGAGAAGATCTCGATATTATATGATTACCTGCAAAATACTACCAGGTACGTAAGTATACAGCTTGGGATAGGAGGCTGGCAGTCCATGACTGCAGAAAGTGTTGCAACAAAAGGTTATGGAGATTGTAAAGGACTATCAACATACATGAAAGGCATGTTGGATATAGCTGGAATTAAATCCAACTATGTATTGGCAGGAGCAACTTATGGAAAAATGCACCAACCTTTTCTTGAAGAAACTCCGGAAAATAATTTTAACCATGTTTTTCTGGTTGTACCGATGGAGAAAGATACTGTCTGGCTGGAATGTACAAGTTCTAATACTAATATGAATTATACTGGCTTTCATATAGGTAACAGAACCGCATTATTTGTAGAAGAAGATGGTTCAAAGCTGATTAAAACACCTTCCTTTACTTATGAGGATAATTCTGAAGAATTGGATGTAGTTTATGATTTGAGCGGTGATCAACAAACTTTCGTTGTAAATAAGATTGTCAGAGGTAATAAAGCATTAATCGAAAGATTGCACAATGACTACAAATTAGAATTTCAGGATTTCAAAAAGCGTTACAAAAAGCAATTACCATTTCAAGTCAGTAAACTTAATGAATTTGAAATTGAGCAATTTGATGAAATTAATCCGACGTTCAGAATAACACTTAAAGGTCAAAGTAATGGCTTAATGGCTTCAGCCGGGAATAATCGGGTTATAAAACCATTGGAAATCTGTAAGTTGAATCAAAGAATTGAAGTTGATCAGGATTACAATAAGAAGTTTCATATCAATACCAGGCAACAGGAAATCAGTAAAATCAAATTGATACTTCCTGATGAATATACAGTTGCAGAACTTCCTGGAGAGACAACTATTGAATCTTCAGCCGGGTCATATTTATTGAAATATGAATTAAAAGAAGGTGCCTTGATTATTTCGAGAAAGATAAAATTTTCTGGAAAAGTATTCTCACCTGATGAAGTTGATGTTGTAAATGAATTCTACGAAAAAGTGCATAAAAGTGACAATAAGGCACTTATACTTGTTAATAACAAGAAGAGCTAGTTACTGATAAATTGGATCAATATTATCTAATTTATTGATAGAGATAAGGTAACTACTGAAAGAAAAAAACACGGGCATTGGCGGATAAGGAGGAGAAATCATTTAAATTAGCAGCCAATGGATAAAAAAGACTCAAATAATATACCGATATTTAAATCCTGGAAGGGCTGGTACGCCCTTCTTTTATTTGTGTTGTTTTTACAAGTCGTATTGTTTTACTTTTTGGGTAGGATATATTCCTGATATATGAGTTGGATTGACTGGCTGGTTCTCGCAGGTACATTGATTTTTATAGTAACCTATGGTGTTGTTAAAACACGAGGTTCAAAGGATATTGAAGATTATCTAAAGGGAGGAAATACTTCAAAATGGTGGACGATAGGTTTATCTGTAATGGCAACCCAGGCTAGCGCGATTACCTTTTTAAGTACGCCTGGTCAGGCATATGCAGACGGTATGCAGTTTGTGCAATTCTATTTCGGATTGCCAATCGCAATGATTGTTCTCTCAGTGACATTCATACCAATCTTTTACAAATTAAAAGTTTATACAGCTTATGAATTCCTTGAAAATCGCTTTGATGCTAAAACAAGGTCATTAGCAGCATTATTATTTTTATTGCAAAGAGGACTGGCAGCTGGAATAACAATTTACGCACCGGCTATAATTCTTTCCACACTGTTAAGTATTCCATTATCAATAACCACTCTTATCATTGGTGTCCTGGTGATCATTTATACAGTTGTGGGTGGCACTAAAGCCGTTTCACAAACACAGCAACAGCAAATGGCTGTAATGATGGGAGGGATGATCGTAGCAGGCATTATGGTGTTTGTTTTACTGCCTGAAGATATCTCTTTCAAAGATGCTTTATATGTTGCCGGTAAAAGCGGAAAACTCAATCCGATAAGTTTTTCTTTTGATCTGGAAGACAGATATAACATGTGGTCTGGTATTTTTGGTGCCTTCTTTTTGTTTATGGCCTATTTTGGTACTGATCAGTCCCAGGTTCAGAGGTATATTTCGGGTCGTTCCATCAGAGAAAGTAGACTCGGATTAATGATGAATGGCTTACTTAAGGTTCCTATGCAATTCCTGATCCTGTTTGTTGGGATACTTGTGTTTGTCTTTTATCAGTTTAATAAGCCACCAGTTTTTTTTAATGAAGTGGCAATAGAAGAAATATCAGAGAAGGAGGGGAGTGCTTTTTTTGATGAAGTGAATGAAGATTTCGGAAATATACATCAAAACAAATCCAATGCTTACAGAGATATGCTTTCCGCATTAGAAAAAGGCGATGAGCAAGCTTCCGAACAGGCACTTAGCAAAGCAATGCAGATGAGTGAGGCGGAAGCACAATTAAGATCTGAGGTAAAAGAATATATCAGTGAGAAATCGCCATTAGTTGAAACTAATGATAAGGATTACGTATTCATGACTTTTGTTATGGATCATTTACCAGTAGGAATAGTAGGCTTACTTTTTGCAGTGATCTTCAGTGCTGCTATGAGTAGTACTTCTTCAGAATTAAATGCTCTGGGTTCTACCGCAACAGTAGACTTTTATAAACGATATTTTAAAAAGGATGCAACAGATAAGCATTATCTGACTGCTAGTAAATTACTAACGCTATTCTGGGGTGTCTTAGCTATGACCTTTGCTTTTAATGCAAATCTTCTGGAGAACCTCATTCAACTCGTTAATTTATTGGGATCTTTATTTTACGGTGCGATTCTAGGTATTTTTGTAACCGCTTTTTATATAAAATACGTAAAGGGAACTGCGGTATTTATCGGTGCTGTAGTTGGAGAAGGACTTGTAATAGCAACCCATATCCTCAATGTAAAAGAAATCTTCGAGATCGGATATTTGTGGTATAACCTGATTGGGTGTTTGGCTGTTGTTCTGGTGGCAGTGGTTATTCAGTGGATAAGAAATAATCAATCATAAAAAAGGAACCCTTTAACAGAGCTCCCTTTTTAATATTGCATATGATTACTACATCATATCTTTCCATTTCTTAATAGCATCCTGGTTGTTTTTAATATATCCAAAATCACCATTAGGGTTGTTTTTAGCAAGCTCCATAGACTTTTGAGCTGTTTCTATAGCTGCTTTATAGTCACCGTTTTTTGCTTGCATCTTAGCTTTATTATGCATTAACCAGAAAGCTTTAGGGTTTGCTTCAAGCGCTTTATTGATCCATTCTATCGCCTGGTTCATGTCTTTGTCTGCCATTAAATAATAATTTGCAGCGGCAGCATAAAGTCCGGCATCAATATCTCCCTCAGCGTTAATAACTTTTTCATTAATCTGAGACATAACTTTACTGTCAACTTCTGTTGAGACTTTGAAGCTCACAACAGTGTTGCCCCATTTGATGTCCATCATCGCATCTGTGAAACCAAGGTTTGAAAATTCAATAGTGAATGTTTCAAAAAATGATTTTGACTTAGAAGGTTTAACAGAGAATTTTATCAGATCATTAGATTCATCATACCCGCCTGCTCCCCATAATTCAAGGTTTTTGTGAATAATAATATCCCAGCTGTCTTTTCCTGGAATAGTATATAATGCATATTTTCCAGCAGGAACTTCCTTTCCTTCAAAAGTGAAGTCATCACTTAGAGTGATCTTAGTAGAAGCGTTGGCTCCTGTTCTCCAGATTTGATCATAAGGTACAAGTGAACCGAATATTTCTCTTCCTTTAGCACCCGGACGAGAATATTCAACTTCAATGGTACTTAAACCTACAGCTTGAGATAATTTTGCTGAAGGACTTGGTTGAGGAAGCTGGATTCCTTGTTGTGCATTTGCCGTAAACATTATTAATGTCAGGGCAATAATTGAGAAAATAGATAGTGTTTGTTTACGCATGGTAATTTATAGTATGTTGATTATTTTCTTGTAACGTTATTAGTGGTTATACTGTTTAAGTATTAAATGGAAAAATTAAATAAAGAATTTTATTTACAAAATAACGTAGTTAGCATTGCAAAGCAATTATTAGGTAAGGTAATTAATTATCAAACTGGGGGATTTTTACACCGGCTAAGAATTGTTGAAACTGAAGCCTATAGAAGCTTTAATGATAAGGCCTGCCATGCATCCGGAGGAATGACCAAAAGAACCCGGGTGATGTTCATGGAAGGTGGTAGGTGCTATATATATCTGTGTTATGGTATTCATCATTTATTTAATATAGTGACCAATGTTGAGGGTACAGCTGATGCAATTTTGGTAAGAGCTGTAGAGCCTTTAAATCAATCTGATTACGATTATCCTTCAACTGACGGACCGGGTAAATGGACAAAGGCAATTGGGTTAAAAGTAGATATGACCGGGCATAGTTTGGTTTCAGACGAATTGTTTTTAACTAATAAGCCGGAATTAACAGATGAAGAAATAATGGTGAGCAAACGAATTGGTGTTGATTACGCTGGGGAAGATGCTTTAAATCCATGGCGCTTTTATATTAAAGGATCTAAATATGTCAGTAAAAAGCTGAAAGAAGACTTTCTTTTATCTGAATTGTAATGAATGTTGGTTTGGTTTTTGCGTGATGCAATAATATTGTATTTTAACGTTTTAGAGCCAAATGGATATTTATGAAAACAATATTTGATACAATGTAATATTGGACAAATTTTAGTTTGTCTTTATTATTGATTTCACCAAATATCCAATTATTTTTGAAATTAAAACAGATCAATTAAACAATGGCCAACAAGTTACCATTCATTCTTTTATTTTTTCTAGCCTTCATAGGATATAGTCAGGATTTTGGCGATGAGCAAAAGAGTATTGGAGATGCGATTAACAGCAAAGAAGATGAAAGCGTTCCGGTAGTTTCACCTGATGGTAATACCCTTTATTTTACCAGAGCTCATCATCCTGGAAATGTCGGGGGTAAATCGGATAAAGGGGATATCTGGATGTCAAAAAAAGGATCCAACGGTCAATGGGAACTCCCCAAAATGTAGGAGCTCCTTTCAACGATAAAAGAAAAAATTCCGTTCTTGGATTTTCTTCTGATGGTGCGATCATTTATTTATATGGATTGTATAGTGAAGATAACTCAGCCCCTAAAACGCAGGGACTTTCTTTTTCAATTAAAAGAAATGGTAAGTGGTCTTTTCCTCAAAAGTTAGACATAAAATATTTTAGAAATTATTCTGAAAATCAGGATATTTTTGTTTCAGACGATGGAACAATTATGATTCTTGCTCTGCAATCTTTTGATACAAAAGGTGCTGAAGATTTATATGTTAGTTTCCTGAATATTGATGGTTCCTGGAGTGAGCCTAAAAATCTTGGAAATGTGATAAATACGGAATTTCAGGAAGTGACTCCATATTTATTAAAGGACAATAAAAACTTATTTTTCTCATCAAATGGCCATGATGGGTTTGGGTCTAAAGATGTTTTTGTAAGTACACGGTTAGATGATTCATGGACTAATTGGAGTGTACCGGAAAATCTCGGTAGTGGAATCAATACTTCGGGAATGGAGACATCATTGTTTTTTGACCCTTCAGGTGATTTTGTTTACCTGGTTTCCACTCATGATAGTGATGGTTACGGAGACATTAAGAAGGTAGATGTAAAACCAGAAGATATTATTCCGGAAGATACAACAACTGAAGTCGTAACGCGTCAGGTTGTCGCCCAGGTAATTAAAAAGGATTCGGCTATTATTCACCGAGTAGTAGAAAATAAACTAATCTCATTCAGAGGGTCTCTAAGGAATAAGAAAGATAAAACTCTCATAACTGAAGGAGTTGTGAATATCGCACTACCTGAAGACAAACAGGTTATCAAAAAGATCGAAACTAACTCCGGTTACTTTGATGTTTCCCTGAAAGAAGAATACGAAGATCAAAAAGTACTTGTTCGCGTAGTAAGTCCGGGATTTATGCCTGAAGAAAAAGCTGTTTATTTAACTTCAGACAGTCTTTCTGAGAGTATTGATGTGTTGCTTAATCCACTTGAAGTCGGGTCAACTATTCAACTTAATAATGTTCTTTTTAAAAGAGGAACAGCTACGATGTTAACCGGATCTTATGACGAATTAGATTTAGTCGTTCAAATGTTAAAGGAGAACCCAAATATGAAAATCAAATTATCCGGGCATACAGATAACAGGGGTAATCCAAAGTTGAATTTAAAATTAAGTGAAGAAAGGGTAGACCGAGTAATAGAGTATTTGACCGAAAAAGGAATACAAAAAAGCAGAATGAATGGTAAAGGGTATGGCGGTTCTCAACCCATAGCTTCAAATGCTACTGAAGCCACACGGCGACTAAACAGAAGGGTAGAGTTTACTATTATTAAGAACTAAGAATAATAAGAAAAAAAAGCTGCTAAATGCAGCTTTTTTTAGTTGGCACTGTGATTTAAAAAATAGTCCGTTTCCGGAACTGTTGTAAAAAATCAGAATGATAGGATTTTAATTTCTACCCTTCTGTTTCGCTGTTTGTTATCTTCTGTATCATTTGGAGCAACAGGTTTTTCATCACCATATCCTATTGTTTCAATTCTGTTTTCTTTAACTCCTAAATTGATAAGGTGGCTTTTGATCATGTTAGCACGGTCAAAGCTCAGTTTTAATTTAGCTTTATCATGACCAACATTATCTGTATGTCCTTCTACTCTTATTTTTATTTTAGGATTTCTCTGCATTATATATGCTATATTTTTTAAGTCAGGATAGCTTTCTTTAAGGAGGATAGGTGTAGTCCGTTGAAATAGAAGATTGTTCATTCTGATGTTCCCACCTTTTGATAAAGGCTCAGCTTTCAGGTCAATCCTGGTTTTTATATTCACCTTAGAAAGATCTATTCGTTTATTAAATCCAAATATTTTATCACCTTTTGCAGAAATATCAATTGATGCAACTTTAGGAATCATTAAGGTGTATTTACCCGAATTTGCTGAAGTGTAAGCCTGTGCTAATTCTTCACCTGTTTCAGAGTCTTTAACTCGTACAGTTACAGATTCTTTATTCAGGCCTTCTACCTTCCCTTCAATCATAACAGTAGTCTCAGGTGTGTAATCTATTTGAGAGGAAGGAAGTCTGTAAACATTTCTCGTTTTTGAATCAGCGCTTTTGCCTGATATGAAATAAGCGTAATCAGAAATGTTCGATATTGAGTAATAAGCTTCCCAGCCGGGAGAATTAACCTGAGGCCCCATATTTACAGGAGCAGACCATTTTGTCCAGGTATCGTCCAGTCTTTTGGTATAATAAATATCACTTTCACCATATCCATTATGGCCTGTGCTCGCAAAATATAGCGTTTTGCCATCAGATGATAGATAGGGTGAAAACTCAGCTCCTTTGCTATTAATAATATCCCCCATGTGTAAAGGAGGTGACCATTGTCCATTATCCAATACAAATGATACATAAAGATCTTGATCGCCACGGCTGTCATTTCTTTCTATAGCCATTAAAAGTGTACGATTGTTAGGAGCCATATGAAAATCAGCATATATGCTATTGTTGTAATATGAGTAAATTTTTATATCCTCTGGCTGAGACCATTTACCATCTTTTTGCTTAAAAGACTGAGAAACAGGCGCAGAAGTTCCTTTATAACTATTTAAAAGTAGTATGTGACGCCCATCAGGTGAAATGGAAATAAGGCCATTAGCACCCCGTGTATTAATAGGAGAGCCCATATTGACCGGGTGGGACCATTTTCCGTCTATCATTCTTGAGTGATAGACATCCTGCTCGTCAGTTATACCTCCCTTATTACCTGGGTAAAACATTCTTGAAAAAAAGAGTGATTGTCCGTCAGGAGAAATGATTGGTTTTACTTCATGAAATTTTGTGTTTATGCCAAGTCCGGGGTCTTCCAGGTTGATCTGAAATATTCTTTCTTTAACGTTACTTCTCGATGAAGAGGTGTCGGAGTTTGCGATCAGGTTGCAAGTAGAGAATAATAATATCGCAAATGCTAAAAATGTGTATTTAAAAAATGCCATAGCTTTTGGTATTTTGTTATATTGCTAATATAATATAGATAAAATAACAAGTCAAGTGATTTATATTATTTTATATAAAAAATTTCGGATTTATTGTCTTTTAGATTGATTAAAAGCATTTTTCCGTCTTTTTCTTGATTAATAATTTCCCGAACGCTTTCTCTGTTTATTGTTTTGACTCTTTGTCTGTCGCTTTTGAGTGGCTTCAGCTGAGTAGTCATTTTATTCATCCAGTTCATAATTGATACATTAGATACGTCGATGAGATCTTCTATTGGGCGGTACCCCATCCCTTCGAGATGGAGAAATAAAGCTAAACGCTTTAAATATGATGGTTTTTTTCCTTTTTGCCTGGTAGAGTAGTGGTATCCGCATGACTTGCACTGATATCTTTGGCGGTCGTTAACAAACCCATCTTTTACCTTTTCAGTGCTCAAACATCTTGGACATTTCATAGAAATATAAATTAGTTTATACTAAATTATATAATCTATATTAAGTTAGCAATAGCATTAGGCAAATTTTTTTAAGTCTTGGTTTCTGGTTTTTCAATTTTTTTAGCACTATTTATTCCCTTAGCATTTTCTGGCTGGTCTTTTTGCACTTTTGGAGAAGATTTTTTTGTTGTTTTTTTCTTCGGATTCTTTTTCTTAGCAGGAGGGAGGAAGCTGATATTGTTAGGAAGTATAATTTCTACATCTGTTCCTTTACCCGGCGTTGAATCAAGGAATACCTGTCCATTTAATTTGTTTAAGGTTTCTTTAACAATGTAAAGACCAAGACCACTACCGGAGTTTTTATCTGTCGCCCTGTAGAACATGTCAAAAATCTTTGGCATATGATCTTTTTCTATACCAATTCCATTATCAGAGATCCTTAAACGCACACTTGTTTTAGTGATCTTTACATCAACTACTACAGTAGGTTTTTCATCATCACTGTACCTGATCGCATTAGATAGTAAGTTATTCAGGATAACTCTTAGTCTTTTGGCATCAGAAGCAAATTCACTTGATTTTTCAATATTGATCTCAGGTTCAACCGGCTTATTGTGACCACTATATTTCAGTTGCTGACAGATATCCAAAGCCATTCCTGACAGATCTATTATTTCATTTTCTACTTCCAGCCTTGCATTTCTCGAAAGATCAAGAATGTCTTTTATAAATGCATCCTGTTGTTCGGCACTCTTTGCTATTTTTTCAAGGATGATTTTTACTCTTTTTATATCGGTTTCAAGCTGGGCAAGGTTTACCAATCCAAGTACAGAGGCAATAGGAGCCCTGAGGTCATGACTGACGCTATAAACAAAGTTGTCAAGCTCTTCATTGGCTTTGATTAAATCTCTATTGCTTGTAAGTAATTCTTTTTCGGTTTTCTTTCTGTTTGATATCTCTTCTTTTAACTCACTGGTTCGTTCCTGAATTTTAGCTTCCAGGTTTTCATTAAAACCGATCAATTTTTGTTGAGCCTCATTCCTCTCTGTTACAGTAGCTGATACAATAATGGTCATAGCAGAAACAACTGCGATGTAGATCTGAAGAAGTAAAAGTGAATTTTGATGATTATTAGCTACAAAAGGACCCAAATCATCTACAGTATATAAAATAGTGCCCTGAGCAAGTATCAGGATTCCTGTCATGGAAGCCTGTAAATTAAATCTAAATGCAAGCCATAGAAGAAATGGTATGGATAATAATGGAAATGATTTTTCTATGGGCATACTTAAGAAGTCAATTTGCCACAATATCCATAAAATGCTTATACTTAATAAGAAAGCAATAAATTCAAAGAGGTGATTTTTGGTAAGTGTCCATCTTGTTTTAGTTTTCCACGATAATATGAATGGAGTAAAAAGAAGCAAACTTACCATTGAGCCAATCCAAAGGGTGACAAATTTAAATACATAATCCTGGTATGAAATAAGCTCAAAGTACTGATAGGCTCCAACTGTAATAAATGCTCCAATAGTACTCATGAACATACTTACACCTAAAAATTTAAATGTATCGATGGTCTTAATAAATATTTTATCGGTTTTTATATAGAATTTGACCAAAACAAATCCAACCAGTACTTCAACAGTATGACCGACAGAAATAAATATTGCAGCTAATATGCTGTCATAATTAAAAGAATAGCCGAAAAAGTTAAATAAAAGAAAGTTTGATATTAATGAACCGATAAATACTCCTGGCCATGATTGATATCCCATTATCAATACAAAAGCAAATATTATCCCTGTTGCAGGCCATACCGGAGTGACATTAATATCAGGCATCATCGTTTTTATACCCATTAAAGCCGCAAGGATATATATGAGGGAAAGAAAAACTATCTGAAAATTGGCATTCTTAAAAAAATTGTATGCCTTAAAATTATTTATAAGCATCACTATATCTGTAAAAAATCTATATCTAGCTTAGATTAATAATACTAATATATCATTTTTTAACAGTTATAAAAAATAATCCCTATCTAAGTCCGGTGTTTTTTAAAGTTTTGAGGGTATTTGTTCCTATTTCTTTTCTTTTTACGTGATTTCCATCCTCAACTACCTTCTTTCCAGAATGATAGACGTCGTTTATTTTAATCGTTGAATCACTATAAAGAATTGTACTCAGAAGGTTTTCAGGACTGGCAGAACCAACAAGAGGATGTGAATCATCAATTGCGATAGCATTAAAAGGTATACCTTGATTGAAATATCTTGCACTGTTTAATCCGGCTGATCTTCTACCCTGCAATACGACACCATGAAGCATTTCAGACCGGAATGAGGTGTTAAATGTATTTCGCTGATGAGTTACAAGTCTTTGACCGTAGTCCAGCCATCTCATATCTTCAAATGGAGATAAACCTATATGGCTGTCAGAACCAATGCAAAATCGTCCATTACTTTCCAGATATAATCGCATATTAAAGAAGCCATCTCCAAGATTGCCCTCCGTGCTGGGACAAATAACTGCGTTAACATCAGCTTCTGCCATTCTTATTGTTTCTTCTTCCGTCAGGTGAGTAGCATGGACAAGGTTCCATCTATTATCACAAATATCGAGGTCCAGTAAATATTCTACAGGTCTTTTCTTATGGTAGTCAAAACAATCTTTTACCTCTTTTAATTGCTCGGCAATATGTATATGGATTGGGCAATTCAACTCATCCCCCAATTCACTTAATTTAAAAAGATCTTCTTCATCCACTGCTCGTAATGAATGTGCAGCAATGGCAATTTGCCCATGATTTTCCTCTCTGATCATAGCATTTGTGTCTATGACGAGTTTTTTATATTGGTCAAAGGATTTTGATAAAAATCTTTTCTGTCCTTCAACAGGTGCCTGGCCAAAATTACCGAGACGATAATATACTGGCATTAATGTAATACCTATTCCTGCAGTTTTTGCTGCTTTGATAAGGCTTCTACCCATTCTTGCATTATCTGAATAGGGTTTTCCATCGGGTTGTCTGTGCAGATAATGAAATTCTACGACATGAGTGTATCCACAAGTAAGCATATCAGCATATAATTGAGTCGCTATTATTTCCAGATTCTCCGGGGAGATATTAGAAGCAAGTTTATACATAGAGTTTCTCCATGTCCAGAAGTCATCGCTTTCGCTTCGCTGCTGAACTTCAGCCAGACCTGCCATTGCATATTGAAAAGCATGACTATGAGAATTGGGGATTCCCGGTAAAACGACTCCATTGATTGTATAATACTCAATGTTATTTTTTTCAACCTGTCCGGATTCCGTGATTATTCCTTTTTCATCAAGAGTTAAATATGTTTCTTCAGGACCGTTTTCCGTGATAAGTTGTGGTATATGAAGGTATTTCATGTGGAGAATGCTTACTTATTATTCAATAAATATTTGCCAAGGTTGTTTAATAATGGTTTTAAGAGCTTTTCCTGTACATTTTTAGCCCGGTCACAATCATATTTAGTCTCATCATCGCTCATATAGTTAACCTTAGCCATTTCAAGTTGTAATGAATGAATGTTATTTGAAGGGTCTCCAAAACTTCTGGTTATCTGCCCGCCTTTAAAGGGTTGATTATGAGTAAATTCTCCGATGTTATTTAATGCGAGGTTTTCATACGCAATTTTTATAATTTCTTTTGAAGCTGATTTTTCCTCATTGTCTCCCAGGATAAAATCAGGGAATGGCTCCTTTCGAATTCCCGGAACCTGCTTTTTGATAGAATGAGCATCAAAAAGTAATGCCTGGCCAAATTCTGATTTTATTTCATTGAGTAATTCTTTAACCTTTACATGGTATGGGTAGTAAAAATTTTTTTTCCTGCTTTCTATCTCATCGTTGTCCGGTTCATTACCTTCAAGATATAACGATTCGTCATTAAACGTTTTGGTAGGACATAACTCGGTAATTACTCTGCCATCATTATATAGAGATTTGTTTTCCGGATTTCTATTCAGATCAATCACCCATCGATGGTAATTAGCAATTATCATCGGAATTCCTTCCTGATGACAAAACTGGTATAGTCTATCAACAAACCAATCAGTATCTTCAAGTTCGGTAATCAGATCTTCATTCATTTTAGCTGAAATTTCATCCGGGATAAATGTCCCGGAATGAGGAACGCTGATCAAAATTGGGTATTTTATTTTGTCGGGAATATGTAAGCGGTACAAGTTATCCATTTGCAGTTGTTTATTTTGGTATTCAAATTTAATAACTGCAAGCTCTTTTTTATTAAAATAATTAGATTTGTAGAGATTTTTTTCATATTTATGAAGGCTAAATGGAAACTAGATAACATGAGAACTATATTATTTTTTACTTTTTTATCAATTTTTTCAACTATCAATCTTTTGAGTCAGGAAACATCAAAAGATAAGAATGAGACTGTACGTACTGTAACTGATACAGTATTTGTCGAAGTGGAAAGAGAGCTTCCTGAGAACTATAAAATGTTACTTAAAGACATTAACGATTATTCAGACCTGGAAGACATTGATGAACCGGAATCATTTGTGTTTGAGGTTACTACGGTTGATCTTAATCGTGGTAAACATGAAGGTGTTTCTGTGGTAATACCTGAGGCAGAGCTTGAACAGGCAATTAAAATATGGGAGAAAGACCTTGAGAATATCTTTTCTGTTTTTAAAAGTAAGGTTATTAACGAAGGGAATTTGCATTATGTAGAAAACCAAAAAATAGATGGTTTTGAAGATAGGGAACTGAGCTTGTATGCAAAGATAGATAAAGCCGATGATGGTGTGAAAGTTGAAACCTATGTCGCTGATTCAATGAATGTTCTTACCAGTGAAGTAGATCAAAGGGCATTTGACAGGCTTAAAGCTTATGTTGGTTCTTATGCTAAAGAGGTTTACCAGGATGTTGTAGATACACAGATTGAAAAGGAAGAAGAAATCCTGGAAGATCTTGAAGATGAACTGGATGATCTACAGAAAGATCACGAGAAATTCCGTAAGGGTGTTAAAGATAACGAAATCGATATTGAGCATGCTCAGCAGGATATCCAAACAAACAAAAGGACTATTGAGCTTAATAGTGAGAAGATCGCCAAATATAAAGATGATATGTATGATGCAAAAGTAGCTGATAACAGAGATCTTGAAAAAAACATAAAGAAGGAGCTAAAAAAGCTTGAGCGTAGCAAAGATAAGCTACAGGATAAGAATAAGGATCTTTATTCGGATATTGTTGAATATGAGCAGGAGATCATGGAACTCGAGCATGAAATAAAAGAAAACCTCAACAGGACTTTCCTTAAGAAAGCTGAGATCAGACGACAACAGACGATTGTCGAATTATATCAGAATAAAAAAGTAAATATAGAAAATCCTAATAAAAATTAAGTTAGCGGCTGCTTCTGGCCGCTTCTTCCATTAATTCATCGGCTTTTTCTTTCCCCAGGTATCCATCAATAAGCCAATGGGCAAGATAGAGCAGGGGAGTGAGGACTATCGCCACAACAAATTTATACATGTAGTTCATTAATCCAACATTTAATAGCTGGGTATATGTCCATTTACTATTTGCAGGAGCAAAAAGTATAAAAGCAATATATAATACCACAAAGCTATCAATTAATTGAGAAACTAAAGTAGAACCGGTTGCTCTCAACCAGATCTTATCTGCGCCTGTAAACCTTCTCAGGTAGTGAAATACTGTTACGTCCAGGAGCTGTCCGATGAGGAAAGCTATCAATGAACCGATAATAATTCCAGCACTCTGGAGGAATAATTTATTGAAAGCAAAATTAACATTGAAATTATCACCATTTGCACCTTGTTTATTAGTTTCTAACCAAAAATCGGCAGGAGCAAGCTTAGTGATAATGAAAATAACGATAAACATATAGGAAATAAATGCTACCGTAGCAAAACTGATTTTCTTTACACCCTTTCGACCGAAATATTCATTGATTATATCAGTGGTGATAAATACCACCGGCCATAAAATCACTCCGGCAGTTAAATTAAAACTCATGTTGGCACCAGAAAAGAGTTCGAAATTAACAGGGTTGGCTCCAAAAGTTTTTTCCAGGCTGAAAATTTTCACACCAACGATTTCTGCCAGTAGGGCGTTGGTTAAAAAAATACCTGATAAGATGAAAAATAGATTTCTTTTCTTTTCGCTTCCTGAAATTGTCACGTGATCTAATCTTTTAGTTCGTAAACCTTGCCTTCAACAGATAGTTCAGAATTTTCGAATATTTCTTTCGCTTCTTCAGCGAAGGGGGCAAGATTACGGTATCTGGTTGAATAATGACCCAGGAGAAGCTTGCCTACATTAGCACGTTTTGCAATGTCTGCAGCCTGGTAGGTAGTGCAGTGAAAAGTCTGGGCAGCACGTTCTTCTTCATCCTTTAAAAAGGTAGACTCATGATAAAGGAGATCCACATCTTTAATATAATTTACAATCTCAGGATCATAAATAGTATCGGAGGCAAAAGCATAACTAAAAGACTTTCTCGGTGGAAGTGTATATTCTTTTTTATCATACTTAATACTTCCATCTTCATTGTAAACAGACTTGCCCTGTCTTAAAATAGAAACTTCTTCCACTGCCAGGTTTTCCGGAATGGCATCCCGATTGATCCTGATTGGCTTAGGCTTTTCTTTGAAAATGTACCCATGACAATCGATTCTGTGCTTTAAAGGGAAATGCTCGACCTGAATCTTTTTATCTTCAAAAATAACCCCGCTTTTTCCGTAATCAAGTTCCTTAAAGGTAAGATCGTATCTGAGTTTGGTGTCAGAATATTTGAATTGGATAGTTAAAATTTCACCCAACCCTTTTGGACCATATATTTCCAATGGAGTAGTACGGCCCAGTAAATGCATGGTGGATACCAGGCCTATAAGACCAAAATAATGATCACCATGCAAATGACTTATAAATATTTTATTAATTCGTTGAATTTTGAGGCGGTTCTTTTTTAATAACAATTGAGTGCCTTCTCCACAGTCCATTAAGAAGTTGTGACCATGCAATTTGATATACTGCGACGTCTGGTTTCTCCCGTATGCAGGCGTCGATGCATTAGACCCCAGTATTGTTATATAAAAAGCCAATAGTGTATAGTTTAAAAAATAAAAATCAACTTAACGTATTATTCCCCATCAGGATTTTCTTTTTTGAACTCTCTTTCAAGTTCGTTCATATAAACCAGATCAACAGCCTCTTCCTTGTTCTGTACTATAGATAGAACTTTATCCAGCTGGGAAATGTTTATTAATTTCATCACATGATCAGATATATTACACAGAATAAAGTCTCCTCCATCTTCTGTAAACAGTCTGTTTCCTACAAGTAAAGCACTTAAACCAGAAGAATCCATGTATTTAACATCTGCAAGGTCGATGACGAGATTGCCAACACCTTCGGCATGCATTTTTACTAATTTAGATTTAATATCCGGGGCAATGGATGAATCTACTTTTTCCTGCTTAAGTGTGATTATTGTATATTTATCTTGTTCTTCGAGTTCGTATTTCATAAAGACAATGCGTTTTTAATGTTTTCTTCAATTCGGGTTTCCATTTGTGTATTGTCAGCCTTTTTAAAAGGTAACCCTGTTACTTTTTCATATAATTCAATGTACCTGTCGCTTATCTCGTTGATCTTCTCAGGAGTCATTTCAGGCATGTTTTGACCTTCTTTACCAGCGAAGCCATTTTCAAGCAACCATTGCCTTACAAATTCTTTCGACAATTGCTTTTGAGGTTCTCCCGCAGCCTGTCTTTCTTCATATCTCTTCGCATAAAAATATCTCGATGAGTCAGGTGTATGAATTTCGTCTATAAGGTAAATTTTATCGTTGAATTTTCCAAACTCATATTTGGTGTCTACAAGGATTAAACCCTGTTTAGCTGCCATTTCGGTTCCTCTCTGGAACAAAGCCCTGGTATATTCTTCAAGTAATTTATACTCTTCTTCTGAAACTAAACCCTGCTCTAGAATTTCTTCCCTGCTAATGTCTTCATCATGACCTTCGTGCGCTTTGGTGGTAGGAGTGATGATCGGTTCAGGTAATTTATCGTTTTCTTTTAATCCCTCAGGAAGCTGAACTCCACATAGTTCTCTTTTACCAGACTTGTAAGTTCTCCATGCATGACCGGCAAGATATCCTCTGATCACCATTTCTACAGGGTAGGTTTCACAGGCATATCCGATGGTTACATTTGGATCAGGGACTTCTGTTACCCAGTTAGGTACAATATCTTTTGTCGCCTCAAGGAATTTGGCTGCGATCGTATTTAATACCTGGCCTTTATAAGGGATTGGCTCTGGTAAAACCACATCAAAGGCTGAAATTCTATCTGATGCAATCATTACGAGCTTGTCACCAAAAGTGTAAACATCCCGTACTTTGCCGCGGTAGAATTTATCCTGACCGTTGAAATTATAATTAGTTTCTTTCAGTGCGTGTTGCTTCATGATGCAAAAATAAGAAAGTGTTTTTTGCTTCAAAGTATACCCGCTAAATAATATTATTAGTCCAGTACTTTTTCTCCCTCCAGCAGGTTGCCTTCTTCATCGTAAAACTTCCAGTCACCAACTCGTTTATCGTCGTAATACTGACCTTTAGTTTTAAGCTGACCATTTTCATAATATTCTAGAAATGCCCCCTTTCTTTTACCAAGCTGGTATCCTACATTCATTCTTAATTGCTTATTCGGATACCATGCTGTGTATTCACCATGAAGAAAGCCGGTAGCATAATTAGCAACTGATTTTTTTTCACCATTTGTATAATATGTAGTCACTTTTCCGTGAGCTCTGCCATCAAGGTATGGGATCTCCTTGCTAAGTGTGCCATCTTCATAATAATATTTCCAGAGACCATTCTTCTCGCCTTCACGAATAAATTGCTTGTGTTTGACATTTCCATTGGCATAGTATTCAGTAATATCCTGGAACGCTTCACTGTTTTTATAAACTACTTCTCTCTCTAATGAACCATCCTCAAAATAATACTTTGCTGATCCCTGTCGGCTTCCTTTCTTGTATTCAAGTTCGTGCTTTAATTTACCAGAACCATAATAGGCTAAATTCGCACCATCCAGTAATCCATCTTTGAATTCACCTTTCATGATCAGTGCACCTTGCATGTTATAAGTCTTGAACTCTCCATGCCTGTTTCCATCAACCAGAAAACTTTCGGTTTCCAGCTGACCATTAGGGTAATAGGTTTTAAAGAAGCCAGTGAGATATCCATCTTCGTAATTAGCTTCTGTTTTTAATTGTCCGTTGCGATAGAACTGTTTTGATACACCGTTCTGTTTACCATCTTTATAAATAATTTCTTGTCTTACCGCTCCATTTTCATAGTATTGTTTTACACTGCCTTCGGGAGAGCCATTTTCGAACTGTGTTTCACTTTTAAGCACTCCTTCTTCAAGATATACAGCTACGCTACCAACGATATTTCCCATTACGTATTCACCTTCCTGGATCTTAACTCCATCCTGATCATAAATGCTAAAAGGTCCATGCCTTTGTCCTTCTTTGTAATTTATGATCCTCATTTTGGTTCCATCATCATAATAGGAAGTGAATTCCCCGTCACGCTTACCGTCAGTAAACGATCCCTCACCGGCAATTTGTCCACTGGGATAATAGGTGATATACGGCCCGTTCATCTTATTTTGATCAGGACCGATTACATAATATTCTTCCTTAATTTCACCATTACCATAACGAGTAATGACTTTTTTACCATAAGAATCCTGTGCCGATGTAGCGACAGTAGAAGTTAGAATAACAAAAAGTAATAGAATACGCTTATACATAGGGTAAATATACACTATAAATCATAAAAAAAGAGCCTTACGAATAACGCAAGGCTCTCAAATTTATTATTGGAAAATTACAATTTCTCAATTACCATTGCGCTGGCACCACCGCCACCGTTACAAATACCGACAGTACCGATTTTACCATCTTTTTGTTTTAGAACGGAAGTCAGTGTTGTAAGGATTCTCGCTCCTGAAGCTCCAAGTGGGTGACCTAATGAAACAGCTCCTCCAAACACATTTACTTTGTCTTCGCTAAGACCAAGTTTCATGTTGTTTGCAATCGCTACAGCAGAAAATGCTTCGTTGATCTCGAAGTAGTCAACATCTTCAATTTTCACACCTGCTCTTTCTAATGCAACAGGGATAGCTAGAGAAGGAGATGTAGTAAACCAGATCGGATCCTGAGCAGCATCACCAAAGCCTAATATTTTAGCAATTGGTTTAACTCCCAATTCTTCGGCTTTTTCTTTGCTCATTACTACTAAAGCAGAAGCACCATCATTAATTGTACTTGCGTTAGCAGCAGTTACTGTTCCTTCTTTATCGAATACAGGCCTTAAAGAAGGTATCTTTTCAAATTTCACATTCTTGTATTCCTCATCTTCAGTCATCATGATCGGATCACCTTTACGCTGAGGAATTTCTACCGGAACGATCTCTTCTTTGAAGTTTCCTTTTTCAGTGCTTTCTGCAGAGCGCTTATAACTCATCATTGCATATTCATCCTGCTGTTCGCGGGTAATACCCATTTCTTTTGCCGTATTATCAGCGCAATTTCCCATAGGGAAACCATTGTAAACTTCCCACAGACCATCGTGCATTAATCCGTCGATAACCTGGCCATGGCCGTATTTCATTCCCCATCTGGCTTTTGGCAGGTAATAAGGAATTGAAGACATGTTTTCCATACCACCGGCAACTACTACATCATTATGTCCAAGCATGATGCTTTGAGCAGCAAACATTACCGATTTAAGTCCGCTACTACATACTTTATTAACAGTAGTACAAGGTACGTCAGTTCCAATGCCTGCTCCAAGAGCTGCCTGTCTTGCAGGAGCCTGACCTAATCCGGCAGAGACTACATTACCCATAAATACTTCCTGTACCTTGTCCGCAGATACGCCGGCTTTATCCAGAGCTCCGTTAATCGCAATTGTGCCAAGTTTAGTAGCAGGAATGTTTGCTAATGTTCCGTTAAAGCTGCCTATTGGAGTTCTGACAGCGGATACGATATATACTTCTTTCATGAATATTATGGTTTATAAAAGGGGATTATCCTTAATAGATTAATGTTTGTTTATTCAGTTGCAACTTAATTAAATTGAAAATCAAATTCACGTCAGGGCGAACAAATGTTAGGGTTGACTATCATAAAAAAAGCCACAATTAAGTGGTTTTCGTATTACCAGTCTGGTTTATCGTCGTCTTTGTCTTTTGTGGACTTTCTTTGCATCTGCTTGAGATACTGAACTTCATTATTTTGCAGTGCCTGGAGAATCATCTGGGCTTTTTCCTCAGACATATTCATTTCCTTAAGCTTTTCACGAAGTTTTTTCATCTTCTCGAGTTTTTCCTTATCAGTCTCGTCATTTTGCTCCTGGTCTTCGTCGTCTTTTTCAGCCTTACCGTCGTTTTCCTGTTCTTTCTTTTGATCAGCTTTTTGATTTTCGGCTTTTTCCTGCTCTTCTTTCTTTGATTTATCTTCTTTTTCTTCGCCGCTTTTGTTTTTATTCTTATCGCCTTTTTGATCTTTGTCTTGTTGATCCTGCTTCTGCTGATCTTTGTTTTGTTGATCTTTATTCTGATCTTGCTTTTGTTGCTGCTTTTTCTTTTCGTCCTCTTCTTTCTTTTTCTTCATTGCCAGCTCAAAGTCATACCTGGCCTGTTCGTTATACGGATCAGCCAGCAAAGACTGTTTGTACATAGCTATAGCTGATTCGAGGTTTTTTTTGTGAAAAGAAATGCTGCCGGTTTGCTGATAGGCTATCGAACGAATCTTTTTATCCTTTGCATCTAACAGGTTTGAATAAGCTCCCTGTGCCTGGGTGGTGTCACCTGATTGCCAGTAGGAGTGAGCCAGGTTTAATAAAAGGCTTTCTTCCTTTACATTGAATGAATCTTTAAGGATGGTGAACTTTTCAATTGCCACTTCGTAGTTTTCATTCTTAAAAGCTTCTGTTGCCTCTTTTTTCAATTTATTAATCGTCGCAATATTATTTGCTGAGATCAAAGTGATTGAAAAAAATGATAATATCGTAAATAATAAAATTCTCATTTTAGTTGTAAAGTTTTTACCGGTACTAACATATCAAGTACGAATAGTCCCATTGCTATGGCCAGGAAGATCCAGTATTTATTTTGGTTCACATCGATAACTTTGGTTGCCTGAACCTGACCTTTTATCTCTTTAACGTCTTTGATCAGCTTATTGGTTTCATTCTTCTGAGCTGAGATCTCGTAATATTCTCCTCCTGTTTCATCAGCCAGGCTGATCAGGTCTTCCGGATTAAGTTTCGTGATCACCGGTTGTCCTTGCTTGTCTGCTTTATATGATCTTCCTTCAGGTATTCTGCTTCCCTGTCGGGTACCTATACCTAAAGTATAAAGAGAAATATCGCGATCTTTGATCTTTTTTACTGCTTCGTTCGTGTTTTCGCCAAAATCTTCACCGTCAGACATCAGGATTATGATTTTATTAGTTTCCTTTCCGGCCACCTGCTCGTTTTCCTCCATTTTGGATAGTGCCATTTCAAGGGGCGGACCAAAATTAGTTCCGGTTTCAGGCACGAGGCTGGTGGATAGTGTTTCGATATAAAGACTCAGAGCGGACTGGTCATAAGTAAGCGGGCACTGGATGAATGCTTCACCGGAGAAAATGATCAGGCTCATTCTGTCGCCACTAAATGCATCGACTATATCGATAAGCTCATGTTTTAGCTTTGAAAGCCTAGAGGGTTCGATGTCGTTGGCATTCATCGACTCAGAAAGATCAACACAGAAATAGACATCTTTTCCCACAGCTTGTATCTGATCTTTCGCCTGGCCAAATGACGGGCCCAGGAGAGCAACGATAAATAATGCGAAATAGACAGTACGCAGAATCGCTTTAAATGCAATGCCATAATAGGGGACACCCATTTTACGGGATATGACTGATACTCTGACTACATAGAGCAGATATAAGAAAATAAAAAGTCCGGCAAAAATGTAAACCGTATTATCAGGTTCGACGTACCAATTCATGTTATCACAATAATTTAGAAAACAAATATAACTAAGTGAGTGAAAGAGGGAAACCAGATCGGGGTTAAATGGTGTTAAAAACTTTTTTTATTTTTTTTGGTTGAGGGTTGAAGAAGTAAAAAAGTATCGTTTATATTTGCATCACTTTTAAACGAAAAGGCTGAACGAAGCCGGTAATTTAGAAGGTTAAGTAGTTAAGACAAAACCCGGAGAGGTGGGTGAGTGGCTTAAACCACATGTTTGCTAAACATGCGTACGGGAGACCGTACCGGGGGTTCGAATCCCCCTCTCTCCGCTGTTAGTTGTAAAAGACTACGGGGTGTAGCGTAGCCCGGTTATCGCGCCTCGTTTGGGACGAGGAGGTCGCAGGTTCGAATCCTGCCACCCCGACAATGAAAACCCAGCACTTTTGTGCTGGGTTTTGTTGTTTATAGCGGACTAGCAAAGCTCGCTTGAGCTAGGTTGCTATAAACAACAAAACCATTCCCGCGATAGCGGGATGGGTTTTCATTAGCACCGACCCAAAAATTAGGATCACCGAAGGTAATCCTGATATTTGTCTGAACTAGGATTAATAGGATGGAGGGATGATAGGAATACTTTATCAAAATGAAATTATATTTTCCAAAGATCATCTACATGTAAATCAATAATACGGTCCAAGCGAGACGCTTGAACCAGGGAGCAGAATTTATTAATGTTTAATCTGTTTCGTGGAGACACGAACCAGGGCGTCATCGGAGAAATGCCAAGCTTGCTTCAGCTTGACTGGCATAAACAACAAAACAATTCCGCGATAGCGGGATGGGTTTTCATTAGCACCGACCCAAAAATCAGGATCACCGGCAGGTAATCCTGCCAATTTATATAAACGGTCCAAGGGCGACGCTTGAACCAGGGGCAGTTGGTTAAAGATGATGCAAGATTATATGAGTCAAGCTCGCTTGAAATTGGGCAGTACAAGCAAAAAAAAATATCGCGATAGCGGGATGGGTTTTCATTAGCACCGACCCCATACCAGGATCACCGTCAGGTAATCCTGCCATAAATAAAAAGAATGTTTAATCTAAGTCACACCATCTACAACGGAATATGATGTACTAGGTAGAGCATTAAGATCCTATCTTCCGGATGGGGCTAAAACCGAAATGAAATACGGTTTTGGTGAAGATCGCCAGGGTCGAAAAATGTTTGAAACCATTACCATTGATCCAAATGGAATTCGAACTGCTCAATATACTGATATCAGAGAACGTGTCACGGCAGTTAAAAATGTAACAAGTGATGGAAGTGTCTGGACAAGCTTTGAGTACAATGCGATGAATGAGAAGATCGCCTCAATGGATGATCGTGAAAACAAAACATTGTACGAATACGACTGGTTTGGTCGTCGAATCAGCCGTGATCATCCGGATGCCGGTCTGACAACTTTTAGTTATGACATTGCAAGTAACTTAAGAGAAACAGTAACTGCTAACCTGAGAGAATCTGGTGGAGCAGTAACTTATGAATACGATTACAATCGTTTAGAAAAGATCATTTATCCGGAAAATCCGGAAAACAATGTGACTTATACCTATGGTGAGGCTGGAGCAGACAATAACCGTGCTGGTAGGGTAGTTCTTCAGGAAGATGCCTCCGGAGCACAGGAATTCTTCTACGGTCCACTAGGAGAGGTGATCAAGAATATTCGTACCGTAGTCATTTCAGGACACACCGAGCAAACCTATGTTACCGAGTGGGAGTATGACACCTGGAACAGATTAATGTCAATGACTTACCCTGACGGTGAGAAAGTAGAATATACTTATAATGCTGGTGGGTTACTTCGCAGCATGAAAGGGAAGAAGCAAGGGTACAAGTTCAACTACGTGGAGCAACTAGGCTATGATAAGTTTGGTCAGCGAGTATTCTTAGAATATGGTAACGGAACTAAGACTACCTATTCTTATGAAGAAGATCGTAGAAGACTGAAAAACATGAATACCAAGACCAGCCAGGGTCGCGACATGATGGATAATGTGTATGAATACGATAAGGTAAACAACATCCTTAGCCTGACAAACAGGGCAGCAGTTCCATCAAGTGACCTGATGGGTGGTTCATCAACATACTCATACGAATATGATGATCTGTATCGTTTAGTCTCTGCAGAAGGTAATTATACCGGAAGCAATGAAAAGCATCGATATAATCTGGAAATGGAATACAATACCGTTGGTGGAATCTTAAGAAAAAACCAGACCCACGAGCGCAGTGGTGGTGAAGGTAATAATTGGGTAACCCAAAAACGAACTACCTACGATATGACCTATGAGTATGGAAAAGAGCAGCCAAATGCTCCGGTACACATTGGTGACAAGTCATACCAGTACGATTTAAATGGAAACCTGACCGGCTGGACCCACGATGTCAGTGGACAGCGAAGAAACATAGTTTGGGATGAAGAAAACAGAATCCGCTCGATTATGGACAACGGAGCAATACATCACTACGTGTATGATGCATCCGGAACAAGAGTATTGAAAGGAAAAAGCCAGGGGCAGGCAGTCTACAAAGACGGTAGCCACAAATCAGGTTCCGGTAATATGGGTAACTTTACGGTATATGTAAATCCATATATCGTGTTAAGAAGCGGAAGTTATACAAAGCACTATTACATCGAAAGCCAGCGTATTGTAAGTAAGCTGGGAGGTGGTTATGATGATGCAATAGACAACCGAGCTGCTGGTGGAGACAAAGTAGACTACGGTGTTAAGAAAGGAAAAGTATGGGACGGCATTGTTAAGAACCTGAAATTCTTAGGCGAGAACAGAGAAATATTGACAGCCGGTAAAAGTGGTAAGATACCTCCAGGACAGCTTAACGGTAAAGGAGGAAGCGGTTCAGCCTCAGAACCATTCCAGTACTACTACCACCCGGATCATTGGAGGACCGAACGTTTAGAAAATCTCCTGTGAAGATTTTAGTGAGGGGCCAGGTTGTAGGGTGGGAGCTACATCACCGATGCAAGCGGAGAAGTATACCAGCATTTTGAAACCGAGGAACGAGGTTCGCGAACTCCTTAAAAAAATAAACACAACTGTGAGCAATACATGGCCTTCGGCGAAACCTTTGTAGAAGAACACAGCAACACAAATAGAACTCCATATTTGTTTAATGGTAAAGAGCTAGACGAAGAAACAGGGTTGTATTACTATGGAGCTAGGTATTATGATGCGCAGATTGGCATGTTTTTGGGTGTGGATCCGATGGCAGAACATAGATCATGGTTGTCACCATATAATTATGTTCAAAATAATCCTGTTGTAAGAATTGATCCTGATGGAGCATTTGACAGGTATTATAATGAAAATGGAGACTTCTTGTACGAGGATAATAAAGAAACTGATAACATAAGAATTTTAAAACAATCAGATTTTAATGATATTAAATTTATTCATGGAGAAGAAACGCTAAATGATAGGACTCAAACAAACTTAGCACTCCAAAAGGATTTAGATGAAAGAAGTGTAGGGATTAATGGATCAGGTATATCTGCAAAAGCAGCATCTAGAATATTTACATCAATATTAAAAAAATATGGTTACAATATTGATAAACTTTATAATCAACAAGTTTCGATTGACGGTGGACGTTCAATTTCAAGTGAAAATTATAATGATGGTTCTAAAATGAGATTTGGTCAAAATGCTTCAGGTCTCTATAAAGGTCAAATAAATCCAGAAACCGGAGAACCTTATGAATTTACAGGTAGTGCGTCAAATGGAACTATTAAAGTAACAGCAAATTATAGTCAAAAATACGGAACAAAACATTTAATTACAGTTTCAAACGTCATTAGTATTTTAGGTGTTCATGAGTTTAAAGGACACGCTAGCATGGGATTGAGTCATTTACCTGGAGATCATAAACAAATTTATATGATGCAGAAAAACCATCCGACATTTAATACTATAACCGCGAGTTATAGAGAAGATATTATAGACCATTTAAAATAATATGAAAAGATATTTACTAGTAATAGGGATTTTTATTGTCTCATTTCGTGTAATGAAAATAAGTCAAATAAAGAAATTTTTAATAAAAAATCATTAAATGGGTATTGGCAAGATAATACTTCAGAAGATTTCTTTGTTTTTGATGACACCTTAGTTTTATATAAAGAGTATTTTCCTTTTTCAAAGTGGGAATTAAAAGAAGATACCATTTATATTGAAACTCCATATTATAATAGTACAGGAGAGGTGATTTTAGATGTTTACCAAGTAATGAATATTAATTCGGATACACTCTTCTTAAAATCATTAGATAGTACAGCGAGTAAGCATTCACTATTATTAACCAGAATTGATAATTTAAGACAAAATAAATTCCCAAACTTCATATTAATAATTTCTTCATGTGCAAATGATCCTATATGTCAAGATTTAAAGTTTGAAATAAATTTAAATGACAAGGAGTTCAGAGTATATAATTTTGATGATTCAACTAGTAATATTTACAATATTGATGATCGTGAGAAATTAATCCTAAAGAACATGTTAAACCAAGTTAATTTTTCAAGCTCTAAAAAGAAATACATATCAAATTTTATTCATGCAAAATATTTTCATTTAAAACTTATTTCAGATGAAAATATTGAGTTTATATTTGATTCTGGGGATAATGTTCCAGGAATATTCACAAAAATAGCAACCTATTTATGGGCTACATATCAAATCAAAAATAATCCAACAAATTATCAAAAACCGCTAATGTCAGGAGGTTAACGATAGCGTAACTTCAGACTCCACTCAAGCGCGTTGTTTTTTCAACAAAACGCGTTCGGCAAAGTAACTTCGGCTAAATTGTCTGAATCAGCATTTACAACATTAATAAAGATTAACAAGCTGATCAAAATATAATATTGAAGCCTTCAGATTATCCTGGAGGCTTTTTTTTCAATCCGGACAAGAGTATTAAACCTGAAATATTCAAGAGAGAATCTATTCCGACTATAAAACTCTTTGAAAGAGCCTCTTAACACAAGTTTGTTGAATCACCATAGCGGTGTTATGCCTCATCAACATAAGTGTCTCTTTCTTAGTGTTTTAAAATCTCATCACGATTTCTATTGTATAATCCAGGTTAAAAGGCAAAAGCCAGGGACAGGCAGTCTACAAAGACGGTAGCCACAGAAGTGGCTCCGGAAATATGGAGGACTAAGCGTTAATAATATGTCCAGTGGACATATTTAGCGAAGGGCCAGATTGCAGGGCAGGTAAAAACAAATATTCTTTATTTATTATATCAGAAGCGGAAGTTATACCAAGCATTATTATATCGAAAGCCAGCGAATAGTAAGTAAGCTTGGTGGTGGTTATGATGATGCAATAGACAACCGTGTAGCTGGTGGAGACAAAATAGACTATGGCGCCAAGAATGGCAAAGTATGTGGAGGTCCGAGCGTTTAGAAAATGTCCAGTGAACATTTTTAGCGAGGAGCCGGAATGCAGGGCTGGTAAGAACCTGAAATTCTTAGGCGAGAACGGAGAGATCTTAACAGCCGGTAAAAGCGGTAAAATTCCTCCAGGCCAGCTTAATGGCAAAGGAGGAAATGGTGGTTCCGCCTCAGAACCATTCCAGTACTACTATCACCCGGATCATCTTGGTAGCTCTAGCTACATCACCGATGCAAGCGGAGAAGTATACCAGCACTTAGAGTATATGGCCTTCGGCGAAACCTTTGTTGAAGAACACAGCAATACAAATAGAACTCCATACTTGTTTAACGGCAAAGAGTTAGACGAAGAAACCGGGTTGTATTACTATGGGGCTAGATATAGCAATCCAAAATCAAGTATATGGATTTCAGTTGATGCATTATCTGATGAATATCCTAATGTGTCTCCTTATAGTTTACTAGGAAACAACCCTATAAATATGGTTGATAATGATGGTAATGCAGTAGGCCCGGCTCCCAATATAATTCCCATTATGACAGGTATAATTAAACATCCTTTTTCTAATAAGAGATCTGGGACATACAATTATGGGATTCAAGCTTATTGGCTTTTAAAAAGTCATCCAAGTGTTGGAAGTCTTTTAGAAAGGGCATCATATATACGAGGAGCAGATAACGTAAATAAAATAATAGGTAAAGGTAGACATCCCGCATACCCATTAACTAGTATATTAATCGATATTCCAATTAGTATGGAAAAGGGAGATATACTAAATGAAGCTTATAAAATAGACCGTGCTCAAGCAGAAAGAGACTTAGCAGGTGCAAGGATGAAAGAGGCTGATAATATATTAGGAAATATAGATCTAGCGGATGCGACCGGTGTATTTGATGCTAATTTGGATGATCAAACAAAAATTGATTTAACAAATTATGAAATGATTAAAAAATATGGGAATTCGAAAAATATGAGTGATTATAAAAATATCTTTAAAGGTGGTACATCTAAAGATTATCTTAAATTATTAGAACGATTATCTATTCAATTATCTTCAGATATGGATTCAAATAAAGCTAGAATAATCAATATTAATTTATTAGATGGACCTCCAATTGAATTATCTTTACCAGAAACAAAAAACTACTATTATTGATGAAAAAGATTCTAATCTTACAATTTATATTTACGATTTTAATTGGATGCGTGAATAAAAAAACAAATGCAAACGAGGATAAGAATAATAACATTTCAAAAGAAAGATTATTTTATTATCCAGATGATATTAGAACAAAATCTACATTTAATTTAGCAAGGAGATATAAATCTTATGAAGATTCATTAATAAATAAAAAAGGGTATTCGTCTAAAAAAGCTGAAGAAATAATTCAAGGGTTTATTGATGATGGATTAATTTTAGAACCAGAAATCACCTATTTTTCGGATGAAGGTATAGAAACAATTTCTCTAAAATATACAGAATTCAAGTATTACTATAAAATTTTAAATGATTCCATAGGAGATAAAGTTAATGATTCAGATTATTTGCAATATTAAGATTTTAAGCTTCCAGATTATTCTGGAAGCTTTTATAATGATTCATTTTGTTTTAAAGTTTTTAACTTTCTTCCAAATCAATTAACTTTTCTTTATCAAAAAACATCAAATTATAAGTGAGTAATTCGGTGAGTTAATATTTCAAATAGTTCGTAAGTCATTGAAAATAAACGGGTTTAAGGGTAGGGTTAAAATCCTGCCACCCCGACAATGAAAACCCAGCACAAAAGTGCTGGGTTTTGTTGTTTTAAGATCAAGCCAAGTTTTACTTGAGCTTGTGCTTAAAACAACAAAACAATTCCGCGATAGCGGGATGGGTTTTCATTAGCACCGACCCAATTTCAGGATCACCGAAGGTAATCCTGATATTTGTCTGAACTAGGATTAATAGGATGGAGGGATGATAGGAATACTTTATCAAAATGAAATTATATTTTCCAAAGATCATCTACATGTAAATCAATAATACGGTCCAAGCGAGACGCTTGAACCAGGGAGCAGAATTTATTAATGTTTAATCTGTTTCGTGGAGACACGAACCAGGGCGTCATCGGAGAAATGCCAAGCTTGCTTGAAATTGGAAAGTACAAGCAAAAAAAAATATCGCGATAGCGATAAGGTTTTCATTAGCACCGCCCCAAAACTCAGGATCACCGTTAGGTAATCCTGCCAATTTATCATTATAAATGGTCCAAGCGCGACGCTTGAACCAGGGGCAGTAGATTATGATGGATCAATATTATATGATACCAAGCTTGCTTGATCTTGACTGGCATAAACAACAAAACTAGCCCCCGATAGGGGGTGGGTTTTCATTAGCACCGACCCAAAAATCAGGATCACCGCCAGGTAATCCTGCTAATTTATCATTATAAACGGTCCAAGGGCGACGCTTGAACCAGGGGCAGTTGGTTAAAGATGATGCAAGATTATATGAGTCAAGCTCGCTTGAAATTGGGCAGTACAAGCAAAAAAAAATATATCGCGATAGCGGGATGGGTTTTCATTAGCACCGACCCAAAAACCAGGATCACCGAAGGTAATCCTGCCAATTTATATAAACGGTCCAAGCGCGACGCTTGAACCAGGGAGCAGAATTTATTAATGTTTAATCTGTTTCGTGGAGACACGAACCAGGGCATCGGAAGTTATCTTTATATGATAACCTAAAACCGTATAGCAAATCCAGCAATAAGGCTTCAGGATTGCAAATTCTGAAGAGCATCTATATATCGGTGATTTTCATTTTTTAAAGCAGCTTCATAAGAGAAAGAAGCTATTCGACATTTGTAATGTGGAACAGTTATCATAGGATCTGTGATCCGAATTAAAATAAATGGGAACAAGAACATCTTTATTCTTGGCATTTGATAAAAAAAGCCAGCATAAATGAATATGCTGGCTTTTCAATAATAATTTTACGCTCTAAATACCCAGAACATCTGTTCCCTGGTTGAATCTGATATCCACTGGTATCCCAGCTTCTGTTACTTTATCCAATGCGTCTTGTAATTCAGGACTTATGCTTCCTTTTTCTTCAAAAAGAACTGTGACTCCTTCATAATCACCATCACCCTGAAGAGTTAATATCTTTTCTGAAAGTGAATTCATTGCTTTCTGGAAATTCTCGAAGTTCACCGAGTATTGACCGGTTTCTTCATCGTAATTAAACGCATCCATTTCCTGGAAGTAATTAAATCGAATCATATTCGCCTGGCCATGCGCACTTGATGCACCGAATCTTACAGATCGAAATATTCCTGCCATGAAGGTAACATAGTAGTCCATTAATTCTCCTTCGATCTCTCCCTTTTCATGCAACTTTGTCACCATGTATAAGCCAAGAATATCTGCTTTTCCTTCTTCTATAGCTGAACCCTTTTCTTTCAGTGCTGCTCTCACTGTGCCTTTTCCGTCGATGGTATTCTTAATGCCTAATCCATGTGCAACTTCATGAAACATAGTATTCGCAAAAAACGCATCGAAAGTAATGTGTTTTCTCTGATCCTCACTTACCAGCTCTTCAGAAATTGGCACTAAGATCTTATCAAACTTAGCTTTCATTGCATTTTTAAGCTGTAAACGCCTTGACCCTTTCTTTAATTGAACACGCTCATCATTTGGCAGGTTAATCGCAATAGTCTTACTTCCTGCATTACAATCTCCAGCATAATATATGACATCATAAGCATTTAGCTGAGATGAGGTACCCGGCATTTCTTTTTTATATTCATCAGCAACCGGTAATCCTTCTTGTAATTCAGGTAAAAATGAAGCGAACTTTTCTAATCTTTCACTCCACTTTTTATCTTTTATTAAGATGTATGCTTCGTGTGCAGAGCGATAGTTGTAAAGTTTATCTTCATAATTTTCAATAGGACCGATAACAACATCGATTGTATTATCCTTCATATCCATCCAGGCCATGTCTGACTCCAGGTAATTATCATCTAAAAGTGCTTCAGCACGTAATGTCAGATATTTTTTAAGTCCCTCTTCTTCAGCTAATTCGGCAGCCTGACGCAATAGTTCCGCGGCCCTGGCAACTTCTTCTTCAAAAGCAACATGATACGGCTCTAAATATAATTCTCCATTTTCATCTCTTCTAACAAAAGAATACTGACCATCCTTGTTGGGTTCATCCCATTGCTCGAACTCTTCTTTAGTCATATCTTCAGGATAGAATTGAGCTCCTGCAGGTTTGGGACCAACACCTTCGATAAATGGTTTGTCATTATTTAAACGTTCCCATGGACCGTAATTGATTTCAGCATAGGCCTGTTCGGCCTCAGTCAGACCATCCATTAATTCTTCTTTATTGCCGTAAGCTTCTCTCCAAAATAGCTTATCCATAATTTGAGATGCCTCAATCAGTAAAGGAATCATCTTTTTCTCATTTTCACTTAGATCTGACAGATCCGTTGTCAGAGTTACCTTGGCAAAATCGTTTACTTTCTTTTGTATCGGACCTACTTTGGTAGTATCTGAGGTATTTTCTGTCTGATCTTGTGTGTCAGATTGAGAACCACAAGCAAGGAGACCAAGCAATAATCCGGTATAGAGTAGTTTTTTCATGTTTAATGTTGTTTAAAAAGTTCTATCCTGAAAAATACATTAAAAAAAGTCTTGAATCAATTGAAAAAAATCTCCAGACTAAATTCAGAATGAAAACAGGTTTGTTTGTGGGAAAAATAAACAGTTTACATATTATTTAATATTTATGTATTTACTGAAATTTTCATCCAGATATTTCACCCCTTTAATAGAAGAAATTCCATATAAGAAATTTTCTGTTAATTCCGCATAAGCTTTACTGGCTCTAAGTTCATAAGCAGGGAATATTTGAGAGGATAAAGATTTCATAGATAATTCTATAAGGTATTTGGAAAGAATATCAGAATTTATGTTTTCCCTGAAAAAACCTTCATTTTTTCCTTTTTCTAGTGTTTTAATAAACCAAATTGAAAGTGTTTCCTGAAAAAATATTTCTATTAAAGTATATATATCCGGCTCATACTTCTTAAGATCGTCAGTCATTCCCGGATATAGATTTTGAAGATGCCGACTATAAATAAAGCCCTTAAATTTCAATAATTTTTCAATTGATAAAATATCTTGTTTATCGATTTCATTAATAAATTGTTGGTCAATTAGTATCCCTTGTTCAACCATGTTTTTAATGATTAAAGTCTTATTGGGATAGTGCTGATAGAGGGTTTTTGTGGAACACCCTAATTCTCTGGCTATCCTTCCCATAGAAATAGCCCTGAATCCATATATAGTAAATAACTCGATTGCTTTATTAAGTATTCTGTTTTTCATTGATATAAAATTATGGAAAATATATTAGTTTTTATATTTTCTTGTTAATTTTGTCTCTGTTTTTGTAAAAAAAGATAATGAAAAATAAAATCTTCAGGATTTTACTACTGATAGTAATATTCCTACTGATTACTTCTGTAATCGCATTTTTGTTCATAGATCGTAAATATGATCTATTTGGATTATCTGATTTTTTGGATACTGAAAGAATGGTTAGTGTCTTGATAGTGATATTTTTTGTCTTTGGAAGCCTTTTTGTTTGCTGTTTTTTTAAAATCAGAAAGAACAAAGTATTTAATCAAAGTCTGGAAAGACTAAATAAAGCAAACGATGATAAAAGTAGGTTGATAAATATTTTATCTCACGATATCCGGGAACCAATTAAAACCTTTGAAACTATTTTAAATGCCAGTGAAAAAGGATATATAAATAAATCTGAGTTTATCAATCACTCTAAATATGTAAAAGAAAGACTTGGGCCTGTCCAGGTTATGGTCGATGAATTATTGTATTGGTCAATGGATCAATTAGGAGGTCTAAAGAGCAACCCTTTTCCAGTAAATATTGAACGGGAAATTGACCAAATTTTATTTCAATTAGAACAAACTTATAAGGATAAAAGGATTAAGATTATCAAAAATTTTGAAAGTAAAAATGCCTACCTTGATCCGAACCATTTTAAGATAATCATGAGAAATATTATTCATAATTCGATTAAATATTCTCGAGAAAATTCAATTGTACATATTAACAGTCAAATTGAAGGTAATAAGGTTAACATATCTGTATTAGATTTCGGTCAGGGAATGACTGAGGATCAAATTCAAAAGATTTTCAATCGGGATGTATCGTTTGATACTGTTGGTACTGATGGTGAAGTTGGTAAAGGTGTTGGACTGGCTTTTTGTATGCATTTGTTAAAAATGAATAATGGGCAAGTAAAAATAAATAGCAGGAAAGGGGAGGGGACTAATTTTCGGATCTATTTTCCCATAAGGCCTGGACAAGTTGATTAATAAAATAACAAATAATCGGATGTAAAATCATCTCATATTTTCTCTTTAGATAAGAAATCATTTATTTTAGCCCCTGAAAGTAATCAACTAATGAATAACTAAAACTTTAATCACTAAGAAAATGAGATTTTTTAAACAATTATCTATAGCCTCTCTGATAATTCTTTTATCAATTACCGGCTGTAAAGATCCTAAAGAGGATCCTGCACCTAATAATGTTAATCGGGGAGAATCGTCATTTGACGGTAATAATTACCATATGACATCTGGTCTTATTGAAAACTTTGGTACTGATTCTAATCCCAGTTCAGGGTTAAATTTTGAAGGAAACTGGATGGATCTTAGAATTATTTCAGAAGGGCTTCATTTCACACAAGGTAGTGGTAAGAAATATCTAGAAGGTACAGGGTTTGCTCTTTATTTAGAAATGTTTTCTTCATCAGATAATGGAATTGCCCCTGGTGATTATACTCTAAACCATGAAAACTTTGTTCCAACGGGCTATTATCACTACGGAGAAGTCCAGGTATTAATTAATGGACAATTTATACACTATTCCAACTTATATAGCGGTACAGCAAAGGTTACAAGGAATGGTGGGGAATATGAAATATCATTCGAGGGATTGAATATAGATAAAAAGCCAATTACGGTATATTATAAAGGGGAATTGGATTTTATAGATTATACTACCAATTGAAAGATTATATCTAATAAATTCATTTCTTATCCACAATTTTATAAGCTTTCAGTAGTAAACTGAAGGCTTTTTTTACAATTTTTTTATCAATATAAAACGCTTATTTTATTCCTCACATCACAAAATCCAGGTGGAGATTCCTGAATTACATATAATTATTTACATCATTAAATATTATTAATATTCTTACTAAATTTATAGTAAGGATAAGGTCATGGATGATAAACTAAATATTCGGTTGGATTTAATCAGAAAGGATAACAAAGAACCGTTAAGCGGTGATGACTATCGTGTTGAGTTTTATGATGAAGATTTAATCAAAGATGATTTTCTTGGTGAAACCGGATTAGATAATTTCGGTCATGCCTCAATAAGTATCTATAGAAAAAAGTTTAGATCTCTGGATTCCCCTGCTGAAAAGGACCCTGACATTTTTTTTAAGGTTTATAAAAGCGAAAAGGAAATTTATAAAAGTCCGGTGTTTAAAAACATCAAAGTTAAAGAAGTGTCAAATTATTCAGCTTCCGGTGGGTTGGATGTCGATTTGGGTACTTTTATGATCTGATTAAATCCTATTTCTTCCAGTCATGCTAATATCCGGAATGTAAAAAGCATTTTTTAAAAATACAGGCCTTTTTTTGTTGAAAACTAAACTATTAAATAAAGCACAATAATATTGATAGTATAGGCATGGGATATCATTCGGAAAATGATATATATTATATGGCAATTCCGTTCCTAGTGTAATCCCTTTTCGATACGATGTCTTTTTTTACATCGATGAATCCAAAGCACTTCACCCATTACATATTGAGTCGGACGGAAATCAAATGCCTGAAGCTTTCCCCTGGGGAAAGTAAATGTCCATTTTAACTTTTAACGGGTTCTTTTCCAAAAAGAGGATGTAAATCTCCAGGTATCGTTAAAAGGATATCCTCAAATTCCCCCTGAGACACATGTTTTTGTAAAATTTTTAGTACAGCTTTCACAGCGTTTTCACCATCCTTAGCAGTTTGGATATCATGGTGGGCCACTGGTCTGTCCTCATGGATTACTTTCCTGACAAAATCCTTGATCGTCTTAATGCGTTCAGGTTTGTTGTTGTATTTCCATCCGTCTACGTACATAGCTTTTAAAACAAATGGTAATTGAGCCAGTAGATGAAAGGATTCTTCCACTGTTAATCTTTCCCGAAGAGTATGCAACGTAGATCTAAGCAATCGGGCTGATAGATCAGAATTTTCGGGAGGCCCAAATTCTGATGCTATTTCGTTTAAAATTCGGTTTCCTTTAGAAGCATATTTATCAAAATTCATATTATAATATTTTTATTTTTTTAAATCAGTTTCTAGATTTTAGTCAATATAATGGTGTTTTTAAACTTAAAGACTTGAACGGAATTTCTCTTTAATGAATCTTTTATATGAATTCATTTTTCTATTAGGATTTTAATTTATTATATCGGTAAAGTATTTGGTTGTCAGGTTTTTATCAATGATTTCGGTCAGATGAAAGAATAATGAAAATCAGAAGCAATACTTGGCCGATCGATGATTTTATTGCCAAAATGGATTTTTAACCAAAATCGAATTAAAGAAGACCAAATTCACTATAAAAGTAGGTTTAATAGCGAATATAAAGAGATAAAGTATTAAATTCCAAGGAGCCGAATTTTCAGAGATTCATGTTATCTGTTATTATAAAGCAAAGTGTAAATGGAATTGAAGATCAATTTGAACGAACCCGAATTGTTGCCACTATTTATATATCATTAATTCTGATCATTCTATGCTTTTTGCTATTTGTTAGCTGCCTGATATATGAAATATATGATATGGCATTACTGAATGCCATTATCGTAATAATTAGTTTACTCACTATCTATTTATGCAGCACTCATAAAGGTGCATTAGCAAAATTTATATTATTAGCTACCTTGTTGCCTTTGGTTGTAATCGGTATTCAGTTAGCTTTTAATGACCAAAGATTTACAGACACTGAGAATTTTTTATTTGTAGTAATGGTGGTAGCTGTTTTTCTTTTAGACGGCAAAGCTGAAAAGATTGTTTGCTTCGTCTCAGTAATATTTTTTATATATTTTAAACATATAAAATACACACTGCAACCAGAGGATTATAATAGCCCGGAATTTTTATTAATCATTAATTCTATAGGAGTCATTTTGATATCCTATTTGGTGATGATTCTGTTAAAAAAATTACTGGAGGCAATCATAATCAAGCTCAATAAGGCAAATGAAGAAAAAAACCGATTGATTAATATTATCTCTCATGATGTTAGAGGACCCATAGGAAGCTTTGAATCACTATTGAATGCCTTTCTCAAGGGATACATAACGAAAGAAGAATTTCTGGAAAATTCAAAGACAATTAAAACCAAGCTTGTTCCATTAAAGAACATGATAGATGAGCTATTGTATTGGTCTTTACACCAACTGAAAGGTTTAAAATGTAATCCATCTCAGATTAATGTTGATAAAGAGATTGATAACCTAATCGATCAATTAAAATTTGACGTTTCATCCAAGAATATAAAAATAGAAAAAGAAGTCCTGGGAAGAAATGTATTTATGGATCCAAATCATTTTAAGATTATTATCAGAAACATAATCCATAATTCAATCAAATATTCACCAGAGCATTCGACAATAAAGATAAGGTCAATAGAAAACGGATCTAAAGCTATAATAACAGTAACTGATGAGGGTAGGGGAATGACCGAAGAACAGATACATAAAATTTTGAACCAGGAAATATCTTTTGATACCACAGGAACCAAAGGAGAGGAAGGGAAAGGGGTAGGACTTACATTTTGTCTTCATCTATTGAAATTAAATAATGGTGGGGTTAATATTTATAGTTCAATTAATAAAGGGACAATTTTTGAGATTGATTTGCCTAATAATTAATTACGAGTTTTCAAAATTCATTTGGATCGGATTTAAATCAAATAGGGAATCAATTATTTGTTTGTTAACTATTTTATGAGGTTAGAACACTCTGTGAAAATTCAAATAGCTGTAATTTTTAATGGACTTATTTTTTGCCTTATAAAGATTAAGCATTACATTTGGCAGCATATTTTTTAAAAGGATATCTATCAACCAAAGTAAAATAAAATCAAAAGCAATAAGGCGATATGATTAATGTGTCTATTCGCTGCTATTGCCTATTCATATTCAACTATATAAAAACCAAAACAAACACTTTAATGAACAAGTATTACATTTTTTTATTTGCCCTTATTTTGGGCGTATCGAGCTGTAAAGAAGATGAGGTAGTTACTTCTTATAATTTAACGACACAAATAGAAGGTTCCGGATCCGTTTCACCAGCAACAGCAAATGTTAAAGCAGGAGAAACCATTGAGGTGACTGCTATTTCTGATGAGGGATTTGAATTTGAAAGTTGGTCAGGCGACCTTGTTTCTACAGACAATCCACTGTCTATTAAAATGGACAATGATTACAATATTACTGCTAATTTTAAATCAAAAACAAATTCTTTTACATTAATAACTCAGGTTCAAGGTCCTGGTTCTGTTACACCTGAAACAAAAAAAGTCGTAGAAGGAGAAACCATTGAGGTTATTGCAACTCCTGAAGAAGGGTATGAATTTGAAGGCTGGACAGGAGATATTATTTCAACTGATAATCCCTTGTTGGTAAAAATGGATAAGAATATTAAAATAACTGCTACTTTCATTGATAAAACTATTGATTCTGATGGAGATAGTGTGCCTGATTATTTAGATCAATGTGAGAATACAGAAGCTGGGTTAACAGTTGATGAAAATGGTTGTGCTAAAATGATACAATTAGCTGAAAACGGAGTCACTCTTTATTGCATGCCTACAGCAGAAATCGGGGAAAAATAGGAGTATCAAGGTCAAATGTATGAAATAGTAGATAATACCCTCCTTAAAACCAGAGTTAGGTATAGTTCAGGACCTCTACGAGTAATCACAACATTTGTTACGAGTATGAGATCTCTTTTTCAAGACAATAATGATTTTAATCAATATATAGCCAATTGGGATGTTAGTAATGTTACAGATATGAGTTTAATGTTTTCTGAGGCTGTTTCATTCAATCAAGATTTAAATTATTGGGACGTCAGCAATGTAACCAATATGGGAGCTATGTTTAATATGGCTGAATCTTTTAATGGAAATATATCTTCATGGGATGTTAGCAACGTAGAAAATATGGGATATATGTTTACACAAGCTATTGAATTTAATGGTGACATTTCAAATTGGAACGTTGAAAAAGTAAAAAGTATGATTTCTATGTTTCAATTGGCTAAAGCTTTCAATCAAGATTTATCTAAATGGAATGTAGGAAATGTTACTAATATGACTAAAATGTTTTATGCTGCATTTATGTTCAACCAAGATTTGTCATCATGGAATGTTGGTAATGTAAATACCTGTGTGCTTTTTTCGGATAATGCATCTAGTTGGTCTCTACCTAAGCCAAATCTTACCTGTGAGCAGTAAAAATAATCACAGAATATTTTATTAGTGAGTATTTTGATTAATTAAAACAAAATTTTAAAACCCGAAGGAGTTTATCTTCTTCGGTTTTTTTATAACTGTAAAATAGACCCAATATAATAGTGGATAATGCAACCAATTTTAGATTTGGTATTATAAAGAATTAGAAAACTCTAAATATACCCAAACAGGATTATTTACAAATGCCATCCTGATAAGTGAATTTATTGTTACATAAGGGCTAATCAGTATTCTAATCTAAAATTATTAACTAAATCTTACTATCATGCCACACTATGCTCAAGGGACAACCGGATGGACTAAACTTAAAGGATACCAGGCTTTATGGGATCCAAAGATTGATCTTGGTAAATATTATTTTACCACTTTTCAGGGTAAAGGAGAAGAGACACCTTATATGACTGCAGAAAATTTTGCCAGGGTTATTGATATTTTGCGAAATGAAAAACCTGTTTATGGAAATTCAACTACTGGTTCTGTTACCACAGCGACAGAAGAAAAAGGAGAGGAAGAAACTTAAAAAAAGCCTTTATGTTCGTATAGTAAAAGCGCAAGAACTTTCTTGCGCTTTCTTATTGATTTTTTTAAGCATGTGGATACATATAATTGCATTATTAGTGTTAAAAGTCTCTTTATAATTTTTTAACACTTTAATGCTTACTATATAGAGTCTTCAATCGGATATAATAAATTATTTTATTAATTTATAAAAAATCGTAATCCATGGCAGAATTCAATATTAATATTAATGGAAAGGACCTTACTGTTGATGCAGATCCTAATACTCCTCTACTTTGGGTTTTAAGGGATCACTTAAAACTCGTAGGGACTAAATATGGATGTGGAATTGCTCAATGTGGAGCATGTACTGTTCATATGGATGGAAGTGCAGTAAGATCCTGTCAGTTACCTATATCTACAGTTGCGAATAATGAAATTGTAACGATTGAAGGCCTTTCTGAAAAAGGAGATCACCCTGTGCAAAAAGCCTGGCTGGAACACGATGTTCCACAATGTGGTTATTGCCAGGCGGGACAGATAATGACTGCTACTGCTTTATTAAAGCGTAACCCTAATCCGAGTGATAAAGACATAGAAAATGCGATGTATGGTAATATATGTCGTTGTGGGACTTATACTCGTATAAAAGCTGCAATAAAAACCGCCGCTAAATCTCAATCAGCATAATTGTCAGTTTATTTTAACCCCATGAAAGATGACTAAGTTAAAAACAGGAATAGGAAGAAGATCTTTTATAAAGAGTGTTTCCATGGCCGGTAGTGGACTGATAATCGGTTTTAACTGGCTTGCATGTAAGCGCGAAGTAGAAAATGCCGGTGTTGAGGAAGAAGAATACGTTGAATTAGAAATGCCCGAAGAATGGTTCGAGCTTAACGGATATTTAAAAGTCGGTGAAAATGGAGTTGTAACGATTTATTCACCAAACCCGGAAATAGGACAAAATGTAAAAACATCCATGCCTATGATTGTGGCAGAAGAGCTCGACGTTGACTGGAATAATGTGGTAGTTGAACAGGCACCTCTAAATACTGATATTTTCACAAGGCAACTTGCCGGTGGAAGTCAATCGATACGTCAGGGTTGGGAAGGATTAAGAATGGCAGGAGCGACAGCCAGGCAAATGCTTCTTATTGCTGCGGCAAAACAACTGGAAGTTTCAGAGTCTGAATTGACTGTTGATAAAGGCATCATAAAACATAAAGCCAGCGATCGAACTGTCAATTATGGAGATATTGCCAAAGCTGCATCTGAACTTGAAGTTCCCGAAGAAGTTGAGCTTAAGAAAAATGATAACTTTAAAATTATAGGTACATCCCGTAAGAATGTTGATGGCCGAAAGATTGTTACCGGACAGCCACTTTATGGCCTGGATGTAGACAGAGATGATATGTTAATCGCTATGATCGCTCAACCTGCGGCTTTTGGCATGCAATTTAAATCCATGAATGCCGATAAAGTTAAGAATATGCCAGGCATAGTCGATGTATTCACGATAGACACGTATCCGGAAGATATGGAGAAGGAGTGGAGTGATACTGCAGCCTTTTCAAAGCTGGCAGTAATAGTTGGAAACACTACCTGGGAGGTAATGCAGGCCAAAAAGGCATTAGAAGTAGAATATGATCTTAAACCTGACCTTGTTAAAAAGATTCAGATACTCGAGAAATCCGCTGGGATGAATGACGCTACGGGCATGGAAAGTACTGACAGGCACAAATCTTTAATGGCAGACATAGGAGCTAAAAAGGCTGAAGTTGTCAGACGTGATGGTGATCCGGAAAAAGCATTTAAGAATGCAGCTAAAGTAATTGAACGGTCTTATACTTGTCCTTTTCTGGCTCATAATTGTATGGAGCCGATGAACTTTTTCGCTAATGTAACTGATGAAAAAGTAGAGCTATTGGGACCAATTCAGACACCTGAATATGCTGAGAAAAGTATAAATAAACGTCTTGGATATAAACTTGAAGACATTGATATTCAGATGACCCGTATGGGTGGTGGATTTGGCAGAAGACTTTATGGTCACTTTCTGGTTGAAGCAGCCGTGATTTCAAAAAAAATGGGTAAGCCGATAAAGCTTGTATATTCTCGTGAAGATGATATGACTAATGGAGTTTATCGTCCTGCATATCATGTTACTTATCGTGCTGCATTAGATGAAAACAATAACCTTACCGGATTCCATGTAAATGCAGGAGGTATTCCTGAAAGTCCTTTATTTGCTAATCGTTTTCCTGCAGGAGCTGTCGATAATTACCTCGCTGAAAGCTGGGCACTTGATACAAATATTTCTGTCGGAGCCTTCAGAGCACCAAGATCTAATTTTATTGCCGGTGCTGAGCAGTCATTTCTCGACGAACTCGCTGAAGAAATGGGGCAGGATCCTATACAGATGCGATTAGATATGTTAAAACGAGCAGAAAATGATCCGGTCGGTGAAAAAAACGATTATGATCCGTCCAGATATGCCGTAGTTTTAGAGCTGGTAAGAGATAAGTCCAACTGGTCTGATCAAAGTGCAGGTAAAGCCAGAGGGGTATCAGCCTATTATTGCCATAACTCTTATGTGGCTCAAATTCTGGACATGAGTATGGATGATAATGAACCTGTAATAGATAAAGTAACCTGTGCTGTAGATTGTGGTATTGTTGTAAATCCTGACGCTGCTAAAAATATGGTAGAGGGCGGAACTGTTGATGGCATTGGCCATGCAATGTATAGCCAGATGACATTCAGCGAAGGAATTCCACAGCAGGAAAATTTTGATACCTACAGATTGATCCGTCATTCTGAGGCACCCAAATCTATCGATGTGTATTTTGTAGAAAATGGAATAGATCCGACTGGGTTGGGTGAGCCGCCATTCCCGCCAATAATGGGAGCACTCGCCAATGCTTTGTATAAAGCAACCGGTAAGCGGTTTTATAATCAGCCATTTATTAATGAGTTAAATTCCGGAACAAAAACAGTTAAAGGTTAAGAGTTTTCTGTAATGGAGAAGGTGATTAAATTCAAATGCTGGATAGAAGAAGATCGCGAACGGTTTTACGGTCCGGGTCCTAATGAACTACTAAAAGGTATTTTGAGCCTGGGTTCATTATCAAAAGCTGCCGGTCAAATGAATATGTCTTATAAAAAGGCCTGGGACATAATTCAGAGGCTGAATAATCACTGTGAACAGCCATTAGTGGTAATGAAAAAAGGTGGTCAGGATGGCGGAGGAGCCGAAGTGACTAACCATGGCTTAAAAGTAATAGAAGAATATGAAAGTCTTCAGAAAAAGATTAATGAATTAGTTGGTAAACATCATGAGCTAACCAAGATTCTTAGATAAATATAAAGGCTTAAGATTAGTCTTGAGCCTTTTATTATGATTACCGATATATACAAAGAAATATAACGCTCTAAATGTCAATAAACGAAAAAATATACCTGGATTATAATGCTACAACACCTGTTGATCAAAGGGTAGTAGATGAAATGATGCCCTTTTTTACCAATGTATTCGGTAATCCTAATAGCGATCATGCATATGGCTGGGAAGCAGATGAAGCTGTGGAACTAGCGCGAGAGGAAATAGCAGATCTATTGAATTGTAATCCAACTGAGATCATTTTTACTTCGGGTGCAACAGAAGCAGCAAACCTTGCGATTAATGGATTTTGTAAAAAGCATAAATCAGAAGGTAATCATATAATAACTTGTAAAACAGAGCATAAAGCGGTTTTAGATACAATTGCAAATCTAGAGAATGAGGGTTTTGATGTTACCTACCTTGAGGTGGATAACGAAGGAATGATCGATCTTGATGAGCTTGAAAAGTCTATCACCTCAGAAACAATATTCGTTTGCCTTATGATGGCAAATAATGAAACCGGCGTTATTTATCCCATGGAGAAAATCCGGGATATTGTTCATAGTAAAGGAGCTAAATTGATGAGTGATCTGACCCAGGCAATCGGAAAGATACCAATAGACCTTCAAGAATTGAATCCGGATATCGCTGTTTTTTCTTCACATAAGATCTATGGACCTAAGGGAGTTGGTGCGTTATTCATAAACAAGCAAAACAAGATAAATATTGAACCCCATTTATATGGTGGTGGCCAGGAATATGGATTGCGGCCCGGTACATTGAATGTTCCTGGAATTGTAGGTTTTAGTAAAGCGATAGATATTTCTTTATCGTGTCTTGATGAAGAGTATAATAGACTAATATCGCTAAGAAGCTACCTCGAAAAGTTATTATTGCAAATTGATGGTTCAAAGATAAATTCAGGATCATCCGAAAGACTTCCAAATACAATCAATATTTCCTTTAGCAATATAAGTGGTGTGGATTTATTGAGAAAACTTAATATGCTCGCCTTATCGAGAGGGTCGGCATGCAGTGCGAATACAATTAAGCCATCGCATGTTTTAAAAGCAATGGGTTTGAGTGATGAGCTTGCCCTCGCTTCAATTCGAATTAGCCTGGGCAGAAATACCACAATAGGAGAGATAGAATTAGCAGCTGCTGAGATATCCAAAGCAGTAAATCAGTTAAAAGCTACTGCAGTATGAGAGAGCTTGAGGACATACTAGCGCAATATGAAACACTAAAGTCAGATGAAACTGGATGCGTTTTGGCTACTGTAGTTCATGTTGAAGGTTCTTCTTATAGAAGAGCAGGGGCCAGAATGCTAGTGGATGCTTTTGGAAACATTACAGGTGCAATTAGCGGAGGATGCCTCGAAGGTGATGCATTAAGAAAAGCTTTGAATGCTTTAAATCAACAAAAGAATAAACTGGTGACTTACGATACCAATAACGAGGATGATGCTGTAATTGGCGCTCAATTAGGGTGTAATGGCATTATCCAGGTATTGTTTGAGCCACTTGATTATGAAGATGAAGAAAATCCGTGTGAGTTATTGAAAAAGGCTACCGAATTAAATGAGGTACTTGCAATAGTTGTCAGGTTTAACCTGAATAAAAAGGAGTTACAATCCGGCACTTCTATGTTGATCAATGAAGATCAGCAGGTTATTGGCTCAGTTCCGGAAGCCGTATTGAATGATTTAATTGAGGAAAAAGCACACGAAGTATTGCTTCAAAAGCATTCACAGTTCATGGAAACTTCAATAAATGGAAAAAAAGAACATCTTTTTATTCAGTATTTCCAACCCCCTGTAAAACTGATCTTAGTCGGAGCAGGTAATGATGCTCAGATATTAGCTCAACAGGCAGAACTGCTGGGATGGACGGTGATCGTAGCAGATGGCAGGCCAACGCATGCTACTGAACATAGATTTGCTAATTGCCAGGTGATTGTTGCAAGACCTGAAGAAACACTCGATAATATTGATGTGGATGAAAGAACTTGCATTGTATTAATGAGCCATAATTACAATTATGACCTTGCCGTATTTAAGTTATTGAAGGACTTACATCAAATACCATACATAGGTATTCTTGGCCCTTTTAAAAAATACAACCGAATGCTCGAGGAGATAAAAAATGAGGTTATTGAGCTTTCAACAAAGTTTCTCGATAAAATTCATGCTCCTGTAGGGCTTGAAATCGGGGCTGAAACACCTGCAGAGATCGGTCTTTCAATATTGGCAGAAATACAGTCTGTGCTTACCAATACCCTGGCAAAACCTTTAAAAGAAAAGGAAGGTCCCATTCACGATAAACGAATAGAGAAATTTAAAGAAGTAAAGATTTGATCAAAAACAATAAAATAGGGGTAGTGATATTGGCTGCAGGTTCATCCAGTAGACTTGGACATCCTAAACAATTGGTTCAGTTTCAGGGTAAAACTTTACTTCAACTAGCAATTGATAAATCAGAATCATTCGATTTTGACACTAAAATTGTTGTTCTGGGAGCCGAAGCTGACAATATTAAAAATGAGATCGATGAAAAGAACTTTACAATTCTGCTCAATGAAAATTGGAAGGAAGGAATTGCATCAAGTATCAGAAAAGGTGTGGTAGAATCAATAGAGAAAGAACCTGCTCTTTCTCATATTCTTTTTCTACTTTCAGACCAACCATTTATTTCAAAAAGCTTAATTAGTAAACTGGTGGAAGTACAATTAAATCAAAAAGGGAATGCTACTTATTCCAGTTATGAGAATGAACCAGGAGTTCCTGCAATTTTTCAAAAGAAGTGTTTTCTCAAGTTATAAATCTAAGAGGAGACCAGGGAGCGAAGAAATTAATCTACCAGGAGGACTTTAGTTATAATATAGTTGAATTTGAAAGAGGCAATATTGACATCGACACTACTGAAGATGTTGAATTATTAAAACAGTTGGAAAAGCAATGAAGATAAATGTTAAATATTTTGGGATGATCGCCGAGGCAGTCGGGAAAAGTGAAGAGCTTCTGGAAGTAAATGAAGCTATATCAGTAGCTGAATTTAAAGATCAGCAAATCAGGAAATACCAGATTGCAGATCCCGAGTCAGTTCAACTGGCTGTTAACCAGAATTTAGAATTAGAAAGTGAATTAAAAGAAGGGGATGAGGTAGCCTTTTTACCACCTTTCGCGGGAGGATGATGAGATATGACCGTCAAATAAAACTAAGTGAAGTAGGATCTTCAGGACAGGAGAAACTTAAAAACGCCAGCGTATTGATCGTTGGTGTTGGAGGTTTAGGGTGTCCTGCTGCTCAATACCTTGTTGGTGCTGGTATCGGAAAAATCGGGTTAATGGATCACGACAGAGTATCAATTACAAACTTACACAGGCAGGTTTTATTTGGTGAATTAGATGTAGGAAAATCAAAAGTCTTCGTAGCGAAAGAAAAATTACAGCAGTTAAACGCTGAGATAGAACTTATTGCCATTGATGAAGCATTAGGTCATGAGAATGCTCAAAAGATTTTTTTAGATTTTGATATTATTCTCGATGGTACAGACAACTTTGAAACCAAATACCTGATCAATGATGCGTGTGTTTTAACAGACAAGCCGTGGGTATATGCTTCTGTTTACAAGAATGAAGGTCAGATATCTGTCTTTAATTACGAGGATGGACCTTCATATCGGTGCCTTTTCCCCATAACAACAAAGCAAAATATAAGTTGCGAATCTACCGGTGTGTTAGGAGTGACACCTGGATTACTTGGAATACTCCAGGCTACAGAGATAATCAAAATGATTCTGGGTAGAGGATCAGTACTTTCAGGTAAACTAAAGTTAATCAATGTAATGCAGGGAACTGAGCAGATCTTGACTATTCAGAAAAGACCTGAAGAAATAGAGAAAGTAAAGTTACAGGGTATCATTCCTGAAAGATTAAACTGTGAGTTAAAAATAAAAACCAAGGTATATCTGGATGTACGCGAAGAGTTTGAACAACCCGAAGTACACTCAGAAAATGTAATTCATATCCCTCTTAGTAATTTGAGAGATCGATTTAATGAAATACCTGTTAAGGATGAAGTGTGGGTTTTCTGTCGATCAGGAGTCCGTAGTGCAAAAGCTATTGACTTACTAAAAAGGGATTTTGGATTACAAAACTTAAAGAATGTTGAAGGAGGATTAGAAACAATTATAAATGGATAAGAAAAAACCAAAGAAAGTATTTGTTGAAGGTGCTATACCACCCGAAAAAATTGCCCAGTCGGTGGCAAATCATCAATCTAAAACCAATATTGGTGCGCATAGCATTTTTCTCGGCCAGGTGCGTGCAGATGAGATTGATGGCAAAACGGTATACGCTATTGAGTATACCGCATACAAAGATATGGCGGAACAGGTTTTTCACGAAATAAGAGAATCTGCTTTTTTAAAATTTGACATCACCTGTGCTCATATCTACCACAGCCTGGGAAAAGTCAATAAAGGCGAATTGTGCTTGTTTGTATTCACTTCTTCCGCTCGTAGAAAAATCGCAATTAAAGCAACAAATTATTTTGTAGAAGAAATTAAGGCTAAAGTGCCCATTTTCGGCAAAGAGATTTTCGAAGATGAAACCCATCAATGGAAAGTAAATAAATGATCGATATAACCCATAAAATAACAACCCTTAGAGAAGCTACAGCCACCGCTATAGTGAAAACGAGTAGTGCTGAAACGATTCAAAGGATCAAAGAAAACAAAGTCCCGAAAGGAAATGTATTCGAGATGTCAAAAGCAGCAGGATTACTGGGCGTAAAGAAAACACCGGAGCTATTACCTGATTGCCATCCGATGCCTATTGAGTTTACCGGGATTGAGTATAAGATCAACGGATTGGATATAGTAATATCATTTACTGTAAAGACTATCTATAAAACCGGTGTAGAAGTAGAAGCGATGCATGGGGCAAGTATTGTGGCTTTAAACATGTATGACATGCTTAAACCAATCGACAAGAATATTGAAATCAGTACCATAAAACTTGAGCAGAAAAAAGGCGGTAAATCATCATTTAATCTCGATATCGATGAGTTGACGGCAAAAGTAGTTGTTTGCTCAGATACTATTTCTAAAGGTGAAGGAAAAGATAAAGCCGGAGAGATCATAATTACGAAGCTAGGTGAACTTGGAGTAAAGGCAGATAAATTGGTTATTCCTGATGATCCTGAAAAGATCAAAACAGCTGTTGAAGAAAATGATACGGATATGGTCATTTTTACGGGAGGAACAGGAGTTGGTCCCAGGGATGTTACACCAAATACTATCGAACCCTTGCTGGATTTCCACCTGAAAGGAGTGGAAGAGCACATGAGAAATTACGGTCAGCAGCGAATGCCTTATGCTATGCTTTCAAGATCGGTTGCAGGAATTAAAGATGGGAAAGTGATACTTTCATTGCCAGGTTCCAGTAAAGGAGCTGCAGAGTGTATGGATGCGATATTCCCACATATTTTACACGTTTTTAAAGTGATAGAAGGGAAAAGACATGATTAACAAGCCGAAAATAATAGATAATTTCGGAAGACCACATACATATCTCAGGATCTCCCTGACGGACAGGTGTAATCTTCGATGTTTCTATTGTATGCCGGAAGAGGGTGTTCAGCTAGCTGAGAAGGAGAGCATCATGAGCCTGGAGGAGATCATTAAGCTCACTACCATTTTTAAAAATCTTGGAGTAGATACAATTCGGTTAACCGGTGGTGAACCGTTAGTTAGAAAAAACTTCGGTTACCTTGTTGAAGAATTATCGAAACTGGGTATGACATTAAAAATCACTACCAATGGGATTCTTCTGGATAAATACCTGGATCTGTTCAAACGAATCGGATTGAAAAAGATCAATCTAAGCCTGGATACCCTTGATAAAGCCAGATCGGCCTTCATTACGAAGCGAGATTATTTTGACCGGATCATGCAAAACCTGGAAAAGGCCTTAGCAATGGATATGGAAGTCAAGCTGAATATTGTGTTGATAAAGAGTGTTAATGACAAGGAGATCAATGATTTTGTAGAAATGACCAGGCACAAAAATCTGACAGTTAAATTCATTGAATTCATGCCTTTTAAAGGTAATAAGTGGGATTGGAGTAATGGAGTAGGAAAACAGGAGATTCTCGATATGGTTTCAGAGAAATATGGTAAAATAGAAGAACTTGAAAATCCAAAGCACAGTACTTCAGTAAACTATAAAATTCCGGATCATAAAGGGAGTTTTGCGATTGTAAGTACGATAACAAATCCATTTTGCAGTGATTGTAACCGCTTAAGGCTAACTGCTGATGGTAAAATGAAGAATTGTCTTTTCGCAAATTCAGAAACCGATCTGCTAACACCAATGAGAAATGGAGTAGAATTAGATGATATAATATTAAACGCTATAAAGAAAAAGAAATATTCCCGTGATGGCATGGATGTGAAGATGGATGCGGATCATTTTGAAAAAAATCGATCAATGATTTCAATTGGAGGCTAATGGTAACCATAGAAGAAGCATTAAAGTTAATTAACGATCAAACCCCAGTTCTAAAAAAGGAAAAAAGGAATTTAGCTGAATCTACAGGATATTCCATTGCTGAAAATATCACTGCATCTTTTGATATTCCCTCCTTTGATAATTCCGCTATGGATGGCTATGCTCTTTGTGGTATTCAAAAAGAATATACTTTAGTCGGTGAAATTGCGGCTGGTGACAATCAGGAAATGAATTTAAATCCTGGTGAAGCAGTCCGAATATTTACAGGTGCACGAGTTCCGGAATGTGCCGATGCTGTAATGATGCAGGAAAAAACTAAGGTGGAAGGATCTAAATTGATTTTAGAAGAATTGCCTAAAGAAGGCCAAAGTATCCGGAGAAAAGGAGGAGAGCTAACCAAAGGCCAGATAGTATTTGAAAAGGGCTATACAATTACTCCAGCCGGGACAGGACTTATTGGAAGCCTGGGTGTTGAAAAGCTGGAAGTATATAAAAAACCGGTAATCAACCTAATTACTACTGGTAACGAGCTGGCTAAATTAGGAGATGAAAAAGAAGAAGGGCAGATATACGAATCAAATAGTTATGCATTAGCTTCTGCATGTGAACAATATGGATTTTCATGTCGGGAAAAGAAACATATTAAAGATGAATTTGATGCTGTAAAAAGGGGTATTAAAGAACTCCTGGAATCTTCTGATGTGCTGATTTTATGTGGTGGTATATCAGTTGGTGACTATGATTATGTAAAAGAAGGGTTGGAGGAAAATGGGGTAGAGGAACTCTTTTATAAAGTATTCCAAAAACCAGGTAAGCCACTTTATTTTGGTCGTAGAGGAGAAAAGTTTGTATTTGCTTTACCCGGTAACCCGGCATCTTCATTAAGCTGTTTTTATATTTATGTTCTTCCGTTTTTACGAAAATTGAGTGGTTCTAATACCATCGGATTGAGCCGATTTCCTTTTTCCATCAGTCATGACTTTTCCAATAAATCAGATCGGCCTTCATTTTTAAAAGCCAGGGTAGAATATGAATCAGTAGAAATATTAAATGCGCAAAGTTCTTCAATGATTCATTCAATGGCTTTGGGTAATGCATTAGCCTTTATCGATGCAAATACCACATTAAAAAAAGGTGATAAAATTGAATGCTATTTGATTTAAGATGTCTTTAGAATACCTGCCCTTTATATTCTTTTTCATTGCTTTATTTTATAGTTCTATAGGCTTTGGTGGTGGATCCAGTTACCTGGCTTTATTAAGCCTGGTTCTAACCGATTTTTACGAGATCCGATCTACTGCTTTAGTTTTAAATGTATGTGTCGTTTCGATCGGAACTATTATGTTCATCAGAAGCGGAATTCTAAAATTAAAGCTCGTCTGGCCATTTTTTGTGCTGAGTATCCCGATGGCCTACCTGGGAGCGACCGTAGAATTTGCTGAAACATTATTTTTTATCATTCTGGGAGGAGCATTATTACTAGCCGGTTTGTTTATGGTGTTGAAATTTGTAAGGACAGATCTGAATTCGACAGAGTTATCTAAGCCTAAGAAATTTATACTTGGAGGTGTAATTGGATTTATTTCTGGATTATCAGGTATAGGAGGTGGGATCTTTTTATCTCCAACACTCAATTTACTTAACTGGAAAAATGCCCGTGTCATTGCTTCACTGGCCTCAGTATTTATTTTAGTCAATTCTATAGCTGGCATTATTGGATTAAATGTAGCAGGAACATTTATAATAGATTATGAATTGTTGATTAACCTGGTTATTGCAGTAGTACTTGGAGGTATGCTGGGGTCTTATATATCGACTAAAAGATTAAATCTGAGAATTATAGGAATTCTAACAGCCATATTAATTTTCTTTGTCGGACTCAGACTTATTTTGATCCATGGATTTGATATCAATATCTAACTTAATGTCAAAACTGTTTCGTGAGGACATTAGCTATTATCATATAAGAAATCACAGAGAATCTCATTCCTCATATACCATTTCGATATCATCGATGATAAGTTCACTACCTATTGCTCCTGCAAAATTAGCTCCATCGAAACTACTGGAAGCAACAAAAGTAATATGAGTTGGTAGTATAAAACTTGCAGAATCTTCACTTACAAAACCATGATCTGTTGGTCTCATGTAATCCGGAAAACTCGCGTCTAATTCGCCATAAGTAAATTCAATCTCTTTCGTAATTAATTCCTCAACAACATCGCTGCTTCTAAACCATGCTGTTGCCAAACGTTCAGTTTTCCCTCCCAGTCGTACTTCTAATAGAGCATAGATATCAAGCATATCGGGGTACTCTAATACCTCACCGACTTTATTTTTATTAACATCTCCGGGTATATATTGGTATTTAAAACGCACTTTTACCGGCCTTCCAGTAAAAGGAGTGCCAAATTCGATTGCTGCCTCTGGATCTGAGATGTCAATTTCGTCGGGATTAAACCTCCCCGTAAAAATAGATCCGGCAGCTATTGGGGCTCCAAATGTGCCCGCTAAAGACCCATTATCCAAAGTAGTCATATTTGCAGCCAGGTTTTCATTACCCAGATCTTCTGGTATAGTGGCTAGTTTATTTAATATCTGTGTACCCTGGTTACCGGTCCCCCATATGGTATTAGAAGCACTTTCTCCTGGTTCATAATAATTAGAAGGGGTTTGGTACCATAGATTGAGATCTCCGTTATCGAGTTGGGGTGTAGCAGAAGCGACAAATGAAGTAATTGTCCATACATAAGTGCTCCCATCTTCTGCTGTGATCTGAATTTCCTGAGGTGAATTCAGATCAAGTACATCTCCAACTTGTTTATCAGAAGTCGCGAATGATGAAATTTCCAATGTTTCTATTGTAATCGTTGAAAGATCAACTCCACCGGGTATTTCAACTCGGACTGTTTATCTTGAGTATTAATACTGGCATTCTTTGCCTGATTGCTGACTACAATATTCTTTATGTTACCAATATTAGATAAACCAAAGTAATCTTCCTCTACACATGAAACCAAACACAGGCAAATGAACAAATAACTAAATATTCTCATATTCTTAATTTTTAATGTTTTTTGCACCGAAATAATAAGCCAATCCAAATCTTAGAGATAGAAGATTAATATTGAAATCAACGTTTTGTCTTAATTCCCTGGAAGAATCTTCATTGTTAGTCGTCTTTTCTTCAATCTTAAGCTCATATCCTAAAACATCCAACTGCACCTCAAAAGCAAACGCTTCCATGACGAAAAAAGTGATTCCTGGACTTAAACCCAGTCGAAAATTATAATCTGTACTGTAGATTTTATTTATTTCGTCTAAATTCATGGTCTCCCTGGTTAATGAGTTACTTCTACCGATTGTAAATCCAAGTTCTGTGAAAAAGCTCAATCGCTCATTATTGGTAAGCGGCACTGACGACCTGAAATTAGGAGTTATAGCAAATCCTCTGGTTATCCTGTTAGATCGGAGTGTATCCGGATCGCGAAATACATCACCATCAAATTTACTTTGGTAATAATTAACATTCAAACCAACCATACCATAATTACCCGTATAATAACCACTCTTTAGAACAATATTATAATCCAAACGTTCACCATCAATTACTCTTTGTAATAAAAAATCTGTGTTCGACAAATTCCTGTCTTCCAGAGAAAAAGATAATCCAATGTACACATTTCTTTTACCAAAAGGCTTAAAGTCTTTATTGTAATAACTAGATAGTAGTTCGTAAGGAGTATATTTCTCATCTTGATCCTTTTGCTGAGCTAAAACAGGATTTGTCACAATGGTTAGTAATAAAAGAATGGAAAATAGGCCTTTGGATTTGGAGTAGGGAATATTGTAAAGCATCATATTAGTCTAGAGTTGAGTTTATGAAACAAGATAAATACCCATATAGATAATTATTTAGGTGGTGTTTATTAGTAGATTATTAATTTTCAAACAGATTTAATAGAGCAAATTATTTACCTATTACCAATAATTCACTTATTGAAAATGAAATCGGAACGAATATAATTCTATTAATAATATAAGCATTTTAAGTTATAAATTTTACCACTGTTTGAATTTTGGATATGTTAAATGATTATTGTTTTAAGGTGAAAGATCCTGATATACAATGGCATTGAAAGAAGCGTTTCAAACGCTCAGTCAAAAATAAATTTTAATCAAAAAAAATGACCATGAATAATCATGGCCATTTATTGCTCTACATCTAAGTTTTCTCTATTGTGGTGGACCAACGGTAAATACTTTTAACATACCTTTAGAGGCGGGGTCCGGAACTTCTGCGATCCATGCATATGTGCCGGGTTTGAGGTTTACATAATAGTAGGATACTCCTGGCATCATTTCCATTGCTCCTCCTATAAATGTAGTTCCTTCAGGTGAATGAGAAGTTAGTCCTTCGGGTAGTACCCAATTCATATAATTTCCTAAATCATTTAGTAAGGCAGCATCGTAGCCATTATCAAATCGAACTAATTGTACATTATGTCCTACAAGGTTAGAGTAAGTAGTTTGATCTAAGAAATGAACAGCTACTGTGTGTTTTCCCGGGCGAATCTCTTCAGGATGCTGAATGCCTTCTGTTGATGAAATGGAAATATCTAAAGTAGATTTTTGTTCTTTGATTTTTCGTGCTGTAATTTTGTTTTGAAGCTTGAAATAGTCAGCATCTTAAACTTTAATTTCAATAGATAAGGATTCTTTCTTATAAATAGTTTCAAGGCTTAGCTCACCTTATCTAGATTTACTTAGTTCGCCGGCCAGGGCGGTGGAACTGGATATTCCTTACCAATGATTAATTCGGTAAGCTGATGTAAATTATCTCTTAACGCCGGATCGCTTATCAATCTATCCATTCCAAGGTCTTTCATAAAAGAATAATCAGGAACATCCAATGTTGGAGCGATGATCGTATTATCCGAATTTGTCGGGCAACTTAATCCATAAGGACAAATTGGTCGTGGTAATGGGATATCGGGAATATCTAAAAAGCTAACCGGTATTAATATTTTTTCCGGCCAGGTAAATTTTATACACTCGCAACATTGAGGTTCAGGGCAATCCTCCGGACAGGAACTCAATTTTGTTCTTCCGGCTAGTCTTTGACAGTTTTCATTACAATCTTCACTATCAATAGTTTCACAGGTAATTCGTTCAAGATTCACACTATAACTAATCCAATTTTGAACGATTGTCGTTCTGAAATCAATATTCATATTATTATCCCGATCCTGGTAGAGCTGCTCATCATTAAAAACAGGTTCAAACCCCTTACTCATATCATAGATCAATCGTTGCATGGCATTGGCTGCAGGATTGGCGGACCATCCACTGGCAGTATACAGTCCGGGTTTGAAATTACTTGCTATTATTTCATTGTTTTCAATATCATAATATGAATCTTTAATCTCTACCCATAAATTATCGTTTTCCTCATAACGAAAAAGCCTTATGGTTTTTGGTAAAAGCTGCTTTGCTATGTCCGAAGTGACAGGTAAGCGCATTTCAGCAGCAGGTGGATCCTGAATTCGATATATTTGCCCAATATTACCTAGTTCGAGAGGTCTTGAATTTATATCGAGTTCTGCCAATGGCATTTTTGTAAAATCTTTATCTCCACTGGATGTAGATCCTGAGGATTTACAACCCCAGATAACTATTGAGAATAAAATTATTGATAAAGAATAAAGTATATTTTTTTTCATGGCTGGGTGGTTTTGGTCTTTAATGATTCAGTATTTATTCAAGTATAAAATTAGATTTTCTGTCCTTATCATAATATAAGCTAATAAATTAATTCTTGCTTTTATAGTTTAGTGAATGAATAATGATATAGGTTACCACTCTAAGCATTTTATTAATGAATGATTTAATAATTCATATATGTGACTTGAGTCTCATTATTTTAGGCCTCTTTTTCTTAAATTTATATATGGCTGAAAACAAACATTTTATCAAGGTATTAAACAACTGGTTATCTACCGCTGACAGGAATTATATTCAAGGTAGATACCTGTGGATACGCGGTGGCACTGTTGGCGGGAGCAACCTATTATGGTTATCCCTGGAACAGTTAATGAAAATATTACTTCTTCAAAAAGAGTCTGAATTACTGAATTATGGCAATTCAAATTTTGATGAGGTTGATTATAAAACACATGAAGTAGCTAAGTCTTATGAAAAGGGAAAAATGCCAGATAGTCTCATAGATAAAGTCAGAGAAAATTATGAATTTGACTTTTCTCATCCTTATCACATGCTTCAGGATATGTGTGATTTTTACAGAAAAAATATTCAAGTGTTACTCCAACAACTCAAAGCTTATTGCTTCATCCTGAAATAGATAAGGTATATTTCATGATGCGAGACAAGGTAATGCCAAAAGTAGGAGTTTCCTTAATCGATATATTAGAAGTAGACAAAGAAGAAGGGAATAAGATCAATGAGATTAATGAATGCGTTTTTAAGGATAATGATCATTTCAGATCGAGATATGCAAAATCTAACAGTTAAAATCTGAAGGATCAAAAGTCATAATAAACTAAGACATTTAATCTGACAGCGTTTCCTGTTGTAAAGTCTCTATTTGTGCGTTGACCCCAGATAATTTCTCCGCCGATTCTTGCTCCATCTGATATATTCCAGAAAGTATTAGACCTAATAGTTTGCCCCCTGAAATACCAGTCTGGAGGATTAACGGCATACCTTTCAACTTGTAATACACCATATGTGAAACTCGTTTGCCATTTATCATTCCATGCATGCTCGTAGGTTGCGTTGAATCCATAATTTAAAGGTAGAACCAATTGATTACTATCGTTAACCAATACATCTAAAACATTATTATCTAAATCATTAAAATACCTTGATATTCCTCTACCTACCACTGTTTGAAAATACCATTTCCCTTCTTTCCATGAATTTACCACAATAGATCCTGCTGCACCAAAACCATATTTTATAAATACATTATCTTTAGGACCTCGTGCTGATAATACTGGTAAAATACCGGATAATTGGAACTGCCCCCACTTATATTCTCTTTTGATCCTTGCCGTAAAATCAGGTAATAATTGAAATACTTCTGCGTCGATGCTATCGGGTATATTTATGTTTGGAATTAAATACTCTAATCCAATATCCAGGCTGAAGCCTTTTCCAATATTTGGTATGCTGTATCTTATTTGTGGCGTACGTAAATTGATTGACGATGTTGGTCCGGCAAAATCTACTGTGGCTGGGACGGATGTCACATGAGAGAATAAACTCCATGTCTGCCCGAAAAGAACTCGTTTAAATTGACCATAGGCATGACGTATCCTAAACCCGTTAGGTCCGGCAAAATCAGTTTCCAGTCTCACAAAAATATTGCCCAGATTTGTGCTTTGTGTTACTTCAAATCCGAGTCTGGTCTGACTGATTTGATTTGAATAATTAAAAATCGGATCATTATCATCACCTGTTGGGATTTCATGAGTGTTAAAAGAATTTTCAGACTCTAAATTATTCTGATCCATTACCACATGATACCTAACGGACCCGAGTATCCTTAATTGTAATTTCTTATCATCGCTAATAATAAACAATCCCCGATCCTGTCCGATATCCAGAGGAGCATCTTCAATAATTCGGGTTGTATCTGTAATTATGCTATCTCCGGAACTAATCACTTTACCGGATATATTTCTACTTAAACTATCCGATTCATCCTGACTAAAACTATAGTGTGAAGACAGGAGAAAGAAAATTAAAAAACCTGGTATATATTTTATGTGCATATATCAGAGGTGAATGGAGTTACTTTATTTTAGTCCTTCATTTATTTGAACTGTATTTTAATTATGTACTATAATTTACTATATAGATTTTTTAAATTAAAGACAGTTGTGATTTGTGTCGATATAAATCCGTTTTTGAGTATGAATTATTCAAATCACTAAATTGTTTTTTGCAAAAATCCCCTTCAAATTAGAATCTTATGTACGAAGATAATATTAAAAATAAAATAGCTATAATAACAGGAGGTGGTGGTGTGCTTGGGAGTGCAATGGCCTCAGGTTTAGCCTCTCGTGGAGCAAAAATTGTTCTTTTAGGGAGAACTAGTACAAAGCTAGATAAAGCAAAAATGAAATAATAAAAAAAACATCAACTGAGGTTATTACTATTGCTGCAAATGTATTAGATAAAGCCTCCTTGACTGATGCCAGTGATGAAATTCTGGAAAAATGGGGAAAGGTAGACATCTTAATCAATGCAGCAGGAGGAAATGTATCAGGAGCAACTATAGGGCCTGATGATGATTTTTTTAAAATGAATATTGATGACTTTAGTAAAGTAACTGACTTGAATTTACAGGGATCGGTTTTGCCATCTTTAATATTTGGCCAGCAAATGGCAAAGCAAAATTCAGGGTGTATAATAAATATTTCATCAGTAGCTGCTCACAAACCGCTTACAAGGGTGGTAGGTTATGCTGCAGCAAAAGCTTCCATCGAAAATTTCACTAAATGGATGGCAGTTGAAATGGCCCAAAAATATTCTGCTGAAATTCGTGTAAATGCAATAGCACCTGGTTTCTTTATCGGGGAGCAAAATAGAAATTTACTTCTGAAAGATGATGGTTCACTCACAGAAAGAGGAGAGAAAATTATAGAACATATTCCAATTAGACGATTTGGAAGACCTGAAGAATTGATCAGCACAGTTTTATGGTTGTGTAGTGATTCGAGTAGCCTGGTAACCGGAATTACCGTACCTGTAGATGGCGGATTCACTGCATATTCGGGAATATAACATGAAAAGATTAGAACAAACATTCAGATGGTATGGTCCCTCAGATCCTGTTACCTTGAAAGATATTAAAATGACAGGAGCAACTGGTATAGTTACGGCATTACATCAAATTCCAATAGGAGAGATATGGCCAGTTGAAGCAATAAAAGAAAGAAAAAGGGTAATAGAAAAGGCTGGGCTAACCTGGTCCGTAGTAGAAAGCATTCCTGTTCATGAAGATATTAAGCGAAGATCAGGAGAATTTGATCGGTATATCTATAATTATAATTTAACGATAGAAAATCTTGGTAAATGTGGGATAAATATCGTCACCTATAATTTCATGCCTGTAGTTGACTGGACTCGTACCCATCTCAATTTTGTAATGCCTGATGGATCTACGGCATTGAAATTTGATAAGATTGCTTTCGCTGCTTTTGAACTTTTTATTTTAAGGAGAAAAGGCGCATTTGAAGATTATAATGAAAATTAATCAAGAAGGCAGAAGCCTATTTTAAACAGTTAAGTAATTCAGGAATTAAAACTCTCACAAAAAATATTATAGCAGGATTACCTGGTGGAATGACTGCAGGTGTGAATTCAATTAATGATTTCAAAAAGATTCTCAAAACTTATGAAGGTTTATCAAATGTGGATATTCATAATAATTTAATTCAGTTTCTGAAAGAAATTATCCCTGTAGCTGAAAAGAATAACATAAAAATGGCTCTTCATCCCGATGATCCACCATATCAGATTCTGGGGCTACCCAGGGTGGTATGCTCCGAAAAGGATATTACGGGTATTTTAAATGCTATAAATAGCCCAAGTAATGGAGTATGTTTTTGTACCGGTTCTTTTGGTGTCATGATGCATAACGACCTGCCAGGGATGGTTAGAAAACTAGGAAATAAGATCAACTTTATTCACTTGAGAAGCACAAAACGTGATTTAGAAGGCTCATTTTATGAGTCTGATCACCTTGGAGGCGATGTGGATATGTTTAATGTGATGAAAGAACTTGTTATAGAACAACAAAAACGATCACATCCCATCCCGATGCGACCTGATCACGGGCATCAGATGTTAGATGACCTTACCAAAAAAACAAATCCCGGATATTCAGCAATAGGAAGATTAAGAGGTCTGGCAGAATTGAGAGGACTGGAATCTGGTATTATCGGTATGATGAAAAATTAATACCTAAGACTTATAATTATAGAAAAATCATTCTTTAATTGGTTGATTTTCATTAAATTATAAGTACATGAAGGCCTTAGGATTAATATTGACTGTATTTATACTTGCCACCAATTACCTGTTTTCACAGGTTCGAATAGCAACGTTCAATTGCGAATTCCTGGTAGAAAAGACGATTCATGTAAAATACAGTCTACCATTCAGATTAAGTGACACTAGTCAGGATATTCGTGACCAGTGGACTGATCAGTTCAGAAGCAAGAAATTTAATGAGGCGACAATTGAGGTGGCAAAATATATTCACACCTTAGATGCTGATATTATTGGATTACAGGAGGTAGGCCAGGAGGAAGAAGTGAGTTTACTTATCGATAAGCTCGATAGCCTGGGGACTAATTACTCCCACTCAGTAGTTTGTTTTTCCAGAGATAATATTACCGGACAAAGAGCTGCAATACTTTCTAAATTCCCAATCATTGAAAGCAAAGATCAATTAGATGGCAGATCTTATTATTTTACAGAGCCAGACAGAGATCAAACTGATGATACCGGTGTGAGTAAAGGATTAAAAGCAACAATCGATATTGATGGTGATACAATAGATTTTTATGTGCTTCATCTGAAATCAGAAAGGGGTGGGGCGGAATCTGATTACCAGCGATTAGGGCAAGCCTCAATTGTACGAAGATATGTACTTGAATCACTGGCTGAAAATAAAAATGTTATCGTAATGGGGGATTTGAATAGTGAAAAACGACACCCGGTAATATTGAGGATAAGGGGATTCGATGATATTTATGAAGAATTGATCCAATCAGGAGATGATGAATATTTTGAAGATAAGACAACTCGAAATACTTATACATACCTTGGAACGCAAGAGCAGCTCGATCATATTTTACTATCACACAGCCTGAGGAAATTCGATACGATGATCATACCAACGAGAGATGATTTTATTTCCGACCATAATGCGGTTGTTGTTGATATTGACCTATAATTAATTCTATTTTTTATATGTCAAGCCAAATATCGTTAAAGTATTTATTTAAATGTGTTGCTTATGACTAAGAAAAACAAAATTAACCTGATCAGTATTTTGCTATTAATAATTGCCGTAATAATGATCTATTTAGGTGTTAAAAACGATATAGCCCCACCTGCTTTGACCGGGGTTGGGTTTATTCTCATTATTTGGGCAATTCAGGAGTTTGAAATCAGTAAAAAAAGCTGAAACAAGGAAAATAAAAAAGTGACGCCGGTTAAGCGCCACTTATCATTAAGCTAAAAAAGACTAGACCAATTCTTTTTTAGCGAGGTAGAAGTCCGTTTTCTCAACTGAATCATCTGCCAGTCTTTCATCCATTTCTTCGAGAGTTTTTGGTGGTGGTATAATCACTTTATCACCTTTTTGCCAATCGAGAGGTAAGGCTACTTTATGTTTATCTGAAATCTGTAATGCTTCTAACACCCTTAGTATTTCATTCATATTTCTACCAACATTAAGAGGGTAGTACATGATTAATCTTACCTTTCTTTCAGGATCAATGAAGAATACTGCCCTTACGGCGGCTGTTTCATGCTCGTTAGGCTGCAGCATACCATAAAGTTTAGATACTTTCATATCCAGATCGGCTATAATAGGGAAGTCAAAATATACTCCTGTATTTTCCCTTACATTATTGACCCATGCAAGGTGAGAATGAATGCTGTCAATACTTAATCCGATTAACCGGGTATTTAATTTATCAAATTCAGCTTTTCTTTGAGCAAATCCACTCATTTCCGTTGTACATACTGGGGTGAAATCAGCTGGATGCGAAAATAAAACAACCCAATTATCTTTAGCATATTCAGAAAACTTAATAATTCCTTTCGTCGTCATAGCCTCAAAATCCGGAGCAAGGTCACCAATTCTGGGCATTTGCGTTACTTTGTTTAATTCTGTATTTTCCATGGCTAATGATATTATTTGATATCAATTTAGCTATTTGAGTTATTCTATATTGTGACTTTAGGTACAGTCAGAGAGATATTCAAATCAGAAAACAATATGAGAAAAATTGATCCTTAAACATCTTACTAAATTTTGTTTTGGCAGGAATTCGTTTATTTTTTGTTAAAATAAAAACTGAAATGAACGAGGAAAAGACAGGAATTAATGTTGTTGCATTTGGAGAAATACTTTGGGATGTCTTTAATGAAGATAAAAAAATAGGCGGGGGCCCTTTAAATGTAGCCCTTACAATGAATGACCTTGGTGCCAGTGTCAGCTTGATTAGCGCTGTAGGAGAGGATAAAAACGGGGATTTATTATTAAATGAAATTGCAAAGAAAATTGATACTTCATCAATTTTTAAGCATTCAACACTTCCCACAAGTACGGTTGATGTCATCCTGGATGACAATAAAACTGCGACATATAAAATAAATCAACCTGTTGCCTGGGATGAAATCCAGTATTCCGAAGATTTAAGAAATGTGGTAGATAGCAGCGACATTTTTATTTATGGTTCTCTGGCTTCAAGAAATGAAATAAGCAGGGAAACCCTTATAAAACTGCTGGATAATAATGCTCTAAATGTATTGGATATTAATCTTCGCGCACCTTATTATACCAATGAAAATCTATTAGGTCTTATCAATAAAGCAGATTTCGTGAAATTCAATGATCAGGAGATAGAAGAGATCATTAAGTTAGTTTATGGTCAGCCTTTTGAAGGGATTGAAGATGCCATGAAATGCATATCACAATATTCCGGGATTGATAAGATCTGTGTAACAAAGGGAGATAGAGGGGCTGTATTTTATTCTGATAGGGAGTTCTATTATAATTCCGGTTATGATATTGAGGTAGTTGATACAGTAGGAGCAGGTGATTCTTTCTTAGGTTCATTAGTTTTTAAAATTTACGAAGGAGAATCCCCACAAAATGCACTTGATTTTGCCAGTGCCATGGGTGCTTATGTTTGTTCTAAACCTGGTGCAAATCCTGCATACAAAGAAGAAGATATTGAATTGATTATGGGTGCTGTAAAATGATTTTAGTAATAATTTTATTGCAGTAAGGTTAACCAAAACTTGCAGTAAATTATTTAGGAATTCATGCCGGAGATTAAATGCTTAATATATTCTATACCGTTAGTATTATAGGTGTTTAGCATTTCTTATTATAGCTTTTATAAAAAGAAAATTTATAGCCGTTGTAAATAGCTTCACTTATATATGAAAATCATTAATTTTCATATATAAGTATTTATAAAAAAATCATATTAAATCAGTGATTAATATTATTTTTTTTAAATTATATAAGCAAAACGCCTCTTAATTAATTATGAAAAAAATAATATACCTATTGTACACAATCTTTATCTTGGTATTGGTGAGTTGTGGTAATATTAATGAGGATTCTGATGATCAGAATGCCGAAATGACTACAGACACTGAAACTTCAAGAGAAGTTGAAGAAAATCCATTAAAGGAAGCCTATTTTGGAGAAACACATTTGCATACCGGTGTTTCGATGGATGCTTTCATAGCTGGAACCCGACTCACCCCGGACGAAGCATATCGATTTGCCAAAGGCGAAGAAGTCATGGTAAATGGAAGTATGCACAGCATCAAAAGACCTTTGGATTGGTGTGCGGTGACAGACCACTCAGAATTCATGGGTGAATCGATGTCTTTGCTAACTTCCGGAGCCCCGGGGTATGATCATCCGGTTGCCAAAGAATTCAGAGAAACGACAGACTATCAAAAGGCTTTAGGCCTCTATAAAAAATATGTTCTGGATGCATTAGCAGGGGGAGGAAGTCCTCATCCACCGTTTTTCCAAGGTGAAGAATCAATTAAATCAGCCTGGCAACGAAATATCGAGGCAACAGAAAAGCATTACGATCCTGGAACTTTCACTACCATTCACGCCTATGAGTGGTCTGCTGCACCAGATGAAGCGAATCTTCATAGAAATGTATTCTTTAGAGATACAAATCTTCCGGAAATACCCTTTTCTTCTAATGAAAGTCCCGATCCAATCAAACTCTGGGAGTGGTTACAGGAGCAGCGTGATAAAGGAATGAGAGTATTTTGTGTACCGCATAACTCAAATGAAGGAAAGCAAATGGAATTTGCTGAACAAACACTAAGCGGAGATCCGATTACTAGAGAATATGTTGAATTAAGAAATAGTATGGAACCATTGATTGAAATGATGCAGATCAAAGGTAATTCAGAGGTATTTCCAAAGTTCTGGCCAAATGATGAGTTTGCAGATTTTGAAAATGCGGTTTCTATACAAAAATTCAATGATCGAATCTTTACCAAGCAAGATTTTGTAAGGTATGGTCTGACCAGAGGATTAAAATATCAGGAGGAATTTGGGACTAACCCATTTAAATATGGTTTCGTTGGTGGTACTGATAGTCATAATGGTAGCCCCAGCAATGTAGCTGAAGATAATTATATGGTAGGTAGCCATGGGGTAGTAGATAAGACCGCTGAAGACAGGGCTACCAGGGATATGGATGGTGAGCTAACTGTAGCTGACATGAGTACGGGAGCTATAACAGGTGTGTGGGCAACATCCAATACCCGTGAGGCTATCTGGGATGCTATGTATGCCAAAGAGACTTTTGCCACCAGTGGACCAAGAATGAAAGTCAGGGCTTTTGCCGGTCAGGACTATGAGGATAGCTACGAATCAAATAATGCTCTAGTTGAAGCAGGATATGCAAATGGAGTTCCGATGGGAGGAAATTATAATGGAGAATCTGCACCTCAAATTTTGGTTTGGGCAATAAAAGACCCAATCGGACCAGGACTTGATAGAATTCAGATCATAAAGGGATGGGTTGAAAATGGTGAAATGAAAGATAAAGTATACAATGTTGTAGCTTCTGGAGACAGAATGAATTCTGATGGATCCGTAACTCCGATAGATGCTCCTGTAGATCTTGAAACCGGTGAGTATAATAAAGAAAAAGGAAGTGCGGAGTTAATGGGTGTATGGACTGATCCTGATTTTGACCCGAATGAATATGCATATTATTACATAAGAGTTTTACAATTGCCTACTGCCAGGTGGAATTTATATGATGAAATCCGTGAAGGAGTAGATTTCCCCGATCGTATTCCAAAACAGATTGTTGAAAGGGCATGGGGTTCACCTATATGGTATGAGCCTTCTAATTAATATTTAGTTTGATATAGCAGAGGCATTCTGATTAAAGTTTTAGAAATCAGAATGCCTCTGTTATTCTGAAATAAATCCCCCAATCACGGACTCCTCCAGCCAGATCAATCCCGGCATTTATCCTCTTATCCGGGATCATCATATATCGCAACCCGGCGCCACCACCCGGCAGTAGCTGACTCCAGCCATCCGGTGCATGTGAAATAGCCATTCCGGTAAAAGCCACCATTCCCCATTTGTTATGAAAAGTCCATCGGTATTCTGCTTGTAAAGCTATATTTTGTTCTCCACGGAATTCTCCCTGAGTATAGCCTCGGATATCAGTTCTGCCAATCGTTCGCTGTCCTTCAAAAGGTATTTCATCACCAACGGCAAAATAACCGTATAATCGGGTAGCTACTGTTCGCAATGAGTCTATCGGGAAATATTTATTCACTTCTAATTGGATATTGTTGAACTTCACATCTGATCCCAGCCAGTCGCGGTAATTGAATGTAGATAACTTCGCAAATAAGCCATAATGCGAATTATATACATTCGAACGGTTATCCCATTCCAGCACTCCGCCAATTCCATTAAAAGATTGTGTTCCATTTTCGATATCTACAGGAATATCAAAGAGTGTTTCCCTTTTTGAAAAAATTAACTGAGGTCCGAAGTACAAATTTTCTCTTAACCGGAAGCCGATATTCATGTAAGCGAAATCTGATGCCGTATTAAAATCAATGAATACACCTCCCGGAAAAAAAGTATCTTCATAATATTGAAAATTGAAATCAACTAAACCCGCCGCAGCCTTAATTCTCATTTTATTTTGAGCAAAGAATAACTGAGTATACGCCAAAGTCATCCAGGATTTGTTAGTTGACCAGAATCCCATAACGCCAACTGATGAGATGGGAGAGAGGGTATCCTTTTCACTCATGTCAAAAAATCCCATGCCCATTGCACCGATCTTAAATCCGATAGACCGATTATAATCAATTGTCGGCAGACCAATAATTCTGAATTTCTTTTCTTTCTCAGGCCTCTCCTGGGCATTTATATCGGGATTAAACAAGCATAAAAAGCTGATTAAGAGTAAGTAAAGTAACTTTGATTTTACCATTTATAAAGATGGATGTCATAAAATTATTCTTAAATCCAGAAACCGGCAATTCGTTCGATAGTCCAGAAAGCGGCAATAGATCCGATTGCATAGGCTGGTACCTTTTTGAGGATAACCGGCCAGTCCTTTTTTAGTGCTAAACCTCTGATCACTGCAAGCACAACCACAACGAAGGCAATCTGTCCTATTTCAACACCGATATTGAAAAAAGCTAATGCCAGGGGAATATCAGATTGAGGAAGACCAACTTCAGCCAGCGCTCCGGCAAATCCAAAGCCATGCAACAGGCCAAATGTAAAGGCAACCAGCCAGGTTTTTTTACTGGTGATCGTTTCCTGGCCATTTATATTTTTTACTATTTCAACCGCCAGAAAAATAATACTTAGCGCAATTACTGCTTCAACGGGTGGTCCCGGTAGATTGGCAAAGCCCAATACAGCCATGCTCAACGTAATACTATGGGCAATAGTAAAAGCGGTGATCGTTTTAACAATCTTTTTAAATCCTTTTGTGATGATAATAAGTGCCAATACGAATAGTAAATGGTCGATTCCAAACCAAATATGTTCTACTCCAAGTACCGTATAACTTTTGATAACCTGGAAAGTACTTATTCTACCCGGGATGACCTTTTCAGGTTCATCCGGTTTTAACATGAAGGATACTTTTTCTCCATTCAAATAATCAACGTTGACTAATACATCAATCATTGTCTTTTGCAGACCATCAATGGTAAGATTCTGACCTTCTAACGGTGACTGGGTAGTAAGGGAATATGAATATAACATGGCACCCTCCATTACTTTTGGGATGGTTAGCTCTCTTAGGTTATCTGATTCAGGAAAAACAGGGTGAAGCCGGAGAACCATATCACCTCTTCTGGGGATCTTCCAGAATACATTATAAGTATTTTCATCAACTTGTTTGATATGAAGATAAGCCGGTCTCATTTCATGGGCTGCGATGTGAAGCGGCAGTAATATCATCGTGATCAACAAAAAGAATAAATTTTTCATTGTTTTGATCATTATATTAACTCCCAAATTCCGACATAATTTTATCTTTCAATTCTTTATCCAGATTAGCTTTCAGCTTAAGCTCATATCCAGATTTTATATTGTCATAGATCTTCTTGCGGCTTTCTATTTCCATATCATAATCGTAATCTCTCCTGATTACATCTTTCATTTGAGCAAATGAGGGTAGTTTGGGTTCTGTTCTGTCGGTTAAATAAATCAAATGTGTTCCAAAACCGGATTCCACAGGACCGGTCCATTGGTTTAGCGGAAGCTCTTGAAGTGATTCGGCTATTTTACCACCGAGTTCCGAATTTAGTTTATTGGCATAAATACTCTCATAATAATAGGGGAACGGAAGAGGGTCACCAAATTTCATAAACTGTTCGGGAGAAAGATCACTATTGTCATTTAAAATTAGTTTAGCCTGATTCACCGGGTCTGAATGATTATCATAAGTGAAACATACCTGGTAAAAACTAAACTGATGTGGTCGAAGATACCGGCCTGAATTTTCTTTGTAATAAGATTCAAGATCTTCATCACTTGGTTTATTAACCAAGGCAGAAACATCATTAGTAAGAAAGTCCATTTTCTGAGCCAGTCTTCTTTTAATTATCTCGTCGTTATGGTCGAGATTCATCTTTAATGCCTCCCGGTACATCACCTCTTGTTTAACTGTTTTCTTAATTAATCCGGTTAGTTCTTCAGTAGTGGGTTCGCGCTGCCATTGTAATTCCCAGATAGACACCAGGTGACTGATATCACTATCATCAATAATGATGTCCTTATCAGAATCATATTCGTCAGTGGTTAATGAATACACCATAAATATAAGCAGCCCTATTAATACGAAATGGAGAAATGGCTCTTTTAAAAGCTTCTTCATAGATACAAATTGGTTTGATTGATATTAAAATATTAATTAGTTTATTTGTTTCCTATTTAGGGAAAAGAAAGATAAGAACTGCTCTTCCACCAAGGTCTGCTCTGGCTCCATCAGGTGCATCCAGGTTGAATCTTGGGCCGATAACCAATTGAAATTTTTGTTTCCCCATGGCACTAACTGCACTAAAAGTAGGATTAAACCAAATAGTTCCTTCCGAGGTTTCCCAGTTTTGAGTCCACTCTATGTTTGCTCCAATGCCGGATCCTGATTTCCAGTTATAAACGATAAAAGGTTGAAAAAACATCTGGCTGACATCCTGTCGATCTTCATCTCCGGATACTGACCATATCTGGTTTATCAATCCTCCGAAGGTCCATCCATTCGTTTGGGTAAGGGCGACTGCAGTTGGCCCCACTCCAAATTGATCAGTTGTAAGAAAGTCATTAGACCCAATAGGTAATAGAAACACAGGCCCAACACCCCAGGTAAACTTTTCTGAATTACTGGGAGAGAAAAATGCAGATACTACCGCATCACTTAAGCCACTTTGCTTACTACCGGGTTCGGTTATATTATATTGAGTAATAACCGGGAAAATATATCTTGTTATCAGATTTAAATTTTCAGATAGCTTAATGGGTACCACAGGCTGGATATTCAATGTATTTCTTGTCCCTTCAAATTCTCCAATACCAAAATCCGTATTATTTTGAAAGGGAACTGAAATTAGAGAAGCAATTGGGTTAGCCAGTTTCTTTGCAAGTTCTTCGGCTTCAGAGCTTGCAGGTTTAGCGGCATCTTCCTGCGAAAATCCGATAAACCCTGTTTGAACGAAGAAAAAGATCGCAATTAGCCTTATGTTTAGAATATAATGTTTCATATTACTGATCGGTTACTAGTTCTTGAATCAATACGAAAAATCTTATAATTCAGGAAATAGATAGCTTTATCCTAATTAGAGGGGGTATACCAAATCGGTGAACTATATACTCTTTCCTGAATCGTAGCCGGGTGATTTGTTTCTTTTACGTCAATTCCCAGTTCTATGGCATCGAGAAGAGAATATCTCGGAGTTGGAATTTCAAGTACTCTGACATAATAAAAAGCATTTTTTGTCGGATCAAAATCAGGATCTGTCCAGACAACTTTTAATTCAGCATCACCAATTGTATTAGTATATTTTCCTGTCGCCAGATCAACTGTATTTCCAACAGGTTCACTTCCGTCTGTTCTGTCATCAGATAAAGCTACATCATAGACCATTTCTTTAGTACTTCCATCCGCTTCAAGCCAGCCTTTGATTACCTGTATTCTATCCAGGTTGGCCGCGTTAGGATCTTTGATTGCAGAAATCATAAACGTAGGTGCATTATCTCCACTCGGGCTCAGATCACCGCCCATTGGCACACCGCGGTCATAGCCGGTTTCAACCATATCGGTTCCCAGATCACTGTCTGAAAAATCAAACCCTCCAAAAAACCTGAGTTTGATCCTCGGTCCGGTAGTAGCATATACTTCTTTTCGTTGAAAGGCATCGACAATACTCTGACGCGTATTACTTTCAGACCATACAGCCACCCAACCGGCAGCGCCCATATCCCAGCCTTTAGACGATCCTATACCTGTAGGATGTGGGCGTTTTTCAGGAGTGGCATCGTGTTGCCCTTTGCCAGCGAAATTTGTTTCTTCAATTGCCGACATCCCCGTATGCGAATCACTACTTCCAACCATTCCTACTTTATATGGATTAACGCCAATTTTTTCTTCTAATGCAAGACCTCTTTTTAATCCGGATCGCACGTAATCTGCCTTAGTTGGCTCAGCTCTTCTTCCGTCAGGTGTAAGGGCAAAGTCATAGGTTTCATAATCTGCAAATTCATCGTTGGGAGAAAGAGCGGGGTGAGTTTCTGAATCGCCCTTTATTTGGGTTACTTCTACATTTTTTTCCCATTTCATTCTTGTCCTGGCATATTCTTCATTAACAGGCTCACCATTTAGCCTGGTTTCAGGAAACATTAAGCCGAGACTAATATTAGGGTTGTGGGGAATTGCAACAAATTCTGCCCCGACACGGGAACTCGTTTCTTCAAGAAACTTCCATAAGTCTTCGGGATCTTCACTGTATAATGCACTATATGGTAAAAATTGTTTTCCAACACCACCATCCTGTGGCATAAAAATCACCCGATGAAGATTAGCTCCTCCCGCGTTAGAACTCCATTCCCATCCAATTAAGGTTGTGAATGTTCCAGGATTATTATGCCTTTCAGCAGTTTCAATATATCGGTACCATGCTTCCTTTCTATTTTCACCCCCAAGGTCATTCATCAAGTCTTTACTACCTAAATCAGCCTCATTTGGTTCATCAAAACCTGCATAATTGAGGATGTCGTAGATTTTCTGAAGTCCTTCCTCATTATTTTTATCCGGATTGATTTCAAGGAATTTTTTTCCGGATTTCGTATTTGCTACTTCAGGATTATTATCATAAAGCAAAGTAAATGCACCAAGCATTTCTGCATGATCTGCAACGACCAGAAAATCCAGTGGCTCAGTCAGTTTCATTGGTCTTCCAGAAGTGGGACTTTCTACTTCTTCACCTTTGGCAAATCTATAAGCTGTTTCAGGAGTAGAATTTGGTGTTCCAAATAAAAATACATCGAATGAATTTCCGGTATGATTATGAGTATCACCCCAATAGACGTCTTTAAGGGGATTGTTTTTTATCTCTGTTTCTGTTTTATCTGTCTCAGTGGTTTCAGTCACATTTTCATTTTCCTGATTACCCGAACAGGAAATGATTACCAGGACTCCCAACAAGACCAGTAATTGGTAGTTGAAATTTTTCATAGATCATGTGAGTTTGGCATAAATAATTTATGATTTCAAAGCCTTGATTTAACTATAGAAACCACTTAAATAGACTATTATTTTGATTATTATATTAAGATAATGAAAAAACAACAATAGTAACGGTTTTGAGTATGCTGATAATATTTGTTTATAAATATTAATTCAAAGTGTATTATTATAGAAATTTTATAAAAGTCCATTTCAAGTTTCGAAAAAGACTTTTATAAAATCGGATATATTTATAAATCGAATTAAAAATTTTAACGCGATCCCGGCATGTTATTAATTTTCTCACTTAAATTAGTGACCTGAACAGACATACCTTTCTGACTGGGTGGATATTCTTCAAAACTTTGCACGAATCTCCCAATAATTTTACCGGCCTGTCCAAGAATCCAGCTCCTGTTTTCGGCCCACTCATCATATCCGCGGGCTTCGATAAATCTTTCAAATGGATCCAGCTTCAGGTTGATAAGAATAGGAGTGGAAAGCGGTACCTGTTCGGCACGGAACCATTCTTCCTGGTCGATGAAAAGTAATTTCCAGTCTGTGAAACGCATACCGTGAAAAACGGTTTCTGTAAAGTAGAAAAATTCTTTCCGGTTAGTTTTACCATTATTTAGCAAAATATCGCTTTGATCATATCCATCAAGGTGTACTTTATATTCTTTGCCATTGATAACCATGCCATCAAGTAGATCTTCTTTGATATCATCATCACCAACCCATGACATGAGTGTAGGCACCCAATCCTCCATAGTCATAAATTCACCAGTATGAGTGCCGGCAGGTATTTTACCATCCCACTTAACCATCATTGGAACTTTAAAACCGCCTTCCCAGCCTCCTACACCTTTCTCGCCATGAAATGGGTGATTTCCGCCATCCGGCCATGAATTAGATGGTGCTCCGTTGTCAGTAGAGAACATAACAATAGTGTTTTCATCTACACCAAGTTCTTCAAGAAGAGCCAGTAATTCCCCAACATCATCATCCAGCTCCATCATACCGTCTGCATAAAGACCATAACCGCTCTTTCCTTCGTATTCATCACTCAGGTTCGTACGATAGTGCATGCGTGTCGTATTGTGCCATACGAAAAAAGGCTTGTCATCTTCAACTGCATCCCTGATAAATCGCTTTGACTGCTCCATTACCTGCTGATCAAGAGTTCTCTGTACTTCACGCCCCCATGGACCCAGGTCTTCGATTTCCTGGGACCCGTCAGCGAGTGCTTTAGAATGGATGATCCCGCGTTGATCGAGATTCCACTTTTCCAGCGTTTTTTCATCCTTCGGAAAATCGTATTGTTCAGGATATTCACCGGCATTAAGATGGTAAAGAATACCATAAAACTCATCAAATCCATGAGCAGTAGGAAGGTGTTCATCCCGATCACCCAGGTGGTTTTTACCAAACTGCCCGGTAACATAACCATGGTCCTTGAGCATAGATGCCAGGGTAGGATCACTATCCTGAATTCCTTCTTTTGCTCCGGGAAGCCCTACAGTAGTCAGTCCGGTACGAATAGGATACTGCCCGGTGATAAAAGCTGCTCTTCCTGCTGTACATGACGCCTGAGCTAAATGATCCATAAAGATCATTCCTTCAAGTGCTATTTTATCAATGTTAGGAGTAGATCCTCCCATCATTCCTCTGTGATAGGCACTGATATTCCACATGCCGATATCATCTCCCCAGATTATAAGAATATTGGGTTTTTCTTTATCCTGGGCCATCACTATTGACGAAAACATAAATAACCCAAGTAATAAACATTGTTTAAAGGATTTAATTTTATTCATATTGGTTAATGGTTAATAGTTAATACTCTATAGTTACATTACTGCTTCGCTTTATTAATAAACTCTTGTACAACATTTGACATATCAAATGATTTACCACCCTGTACCGGTGGATATTCTTTTAGCGTATTCAAATGATGTCCCATTAATTCACCCATTGGTTGAATAAGCCAGGATACTTTTTGCATCAGATGCCCATAAGAATCTGTGTTATCATAGCTTTCATATGGATCCATTCGAATGTTGAATACCAATGGTACAGTCCGGGGTTCCAGGTTAGCATAGTAATCTTCCTTAGTGGAGAAATGAAACTTCCAGGGCCCCATTCTTATTGCTGTTAACTTACTTTCATAATAATGAAATATATGATTACGGGCAGACTTATCTGTTTTACCCATCCAGTAATCCAGGTTGTTGACTCCATCAATATATTGATTCTTTTCTTCCATAATCATTTCTGCAACATTATCTACACCTGCAGCAGCTGCCAATGTTGTAAATAGATCCTGATGTCCCTGAATTCCATTTAGTAGTTGTCGTTCTGGGATTTTACCGGGCCATCTAACCATACAGGGAACCCTGATGCCTCCTTCGTATGTTGTCATTTTCTCTCCCCGGAAGGGTGTTGTACCTCCATGAGGCCATGAAGCATGCTCCGGACCATTATCTGTAGAATACAAAATGATGGTATTGTCTAATAATCCCATTTCTTCAAGTTGATCTAATACATATCCAATATCTGAATCATGTTGTAACATTCCTGCACCGTAGTAATCCGCCTCACTCGTGTATTTTTCTACCTTATTTAACCATTTATCTTCAATTCGGGTGTATAGGTGCATTCTGGAGGTATTTAACCATACAAAGAAAGGCTCATCATCTTCTTTAGACTGTTTTATAAAATCAAGTGCTTTTGGTATAACTTCTTCCCGGTCAAAATTTTTCATTCTCTCCTGGGTTAGAGGACCGGTATCAGTGATTCGTTGTTTCCCAACTTCTCCAAATCTGGGATCTGTCGTATCATCATATTCATCGGTGGCGAACGAATGGATTACTCCCCGGGTGCCAAATTTCTTTTCATATTCCTCTAAAGATCCTTCATATGCTCTTGCAAAATTTTGATAATCTCTTTGCTCTGCTTCTTCCTGTGTATTTAGGTGATAAAGATTTCCGAAAAATTCTTCGAATCCATGAACAGTTGGCAAATGCTCATTTCGATCTCCCAGGTGATTTTTGCCAAAATGCCCGGTACTATAGCCTTGTGCTAAAAGTACTTCTGCAAGGCTTGGAGACTCTTTTTGAAGACCTAATGCATCTCCTGGTTGTCCTACCGTGGTCATTCCAGATCTTATCGGATACTGACCAGTAATAAAAGCAGCTCTTCCAGCTGTACATGACGGCTGGGCATAATGGTCAGTAAATATAATTCCTTCCAGACCTATTCGGTCAATATTAGGAGTTCTATAAGCCATAACTCCATGTTCGTATGCACTTAAATTTGACCATCCAATATCATCTCCCCAGATTACTAAAATATTGGGTTTGTCCTGAGCATTCAGCATCAGTGGAAGGCTTAACAGGAAAATTGAAAATATTAATTTGCTTCTCATAACATTTGGTATTATTGATTGATAAATAATTTTAAATGTGCTTTTTTTCCATACAATTACATTTTAGCCTGAAGTTTAATTTTCAGTTAGTAGTGTAATATAAAATTTTATAACTTTCCCGGGTATATAATGTTCTAAAATCCGATAAACCGGTAATTTAAGTTTAGCATAAACTGACTTCTTTTACCAAACACTCCCAACTCAGTTCTGAGTATCCATCGTTTATTAAATTGATATTGAGCACCAAAAATCAGGTTTATTGGTTTCGCTACTTTTTTATCAAGTTTATAATTTATCGTCGCATTTCCGGGATCAATTCCGTTACTGATATCCTCAAGTTTGTTAATGATTTGATTAGCGACTAATCTTTGTGGTGGTGGGAGAGTAGCAGCCCAGTCTCTTAAATTATCTATGGTCTGCCCGCTTCCGACATTAGGAAACACATTCTGTAGAGGTATGCTTCCTTCTGTATCACTTTGTATTACCTGGTAAAAGAAACCTCCCCATATAGCCAGGTTGCTTTGTGGGTTATTGGGATTAAAGAATGTATGACCGACTCTCAGGCTGCCATTGTATGCAGGCACCGGTTCAACAACTACTTCGACATCTGCCCAGTTATAATTATTATCCAGCGCTAGCCAGACAGGCCCTATTGCCCCGGCAATTGTTACGCCTAAACCAAAAGATGACGCTCCAAATCTCTGAGTGGTTCGAATTCCAACAGGATTTAATAAAGTAACATCTGTTTCTGTGGTACCACCCCCGATTATTGCATAAACATTTAGAAATGGTAAAATCCAGATATCTGGTCTGATTGTATAAGCATTAGTTGTTGCCACTGTAGGAGCAAAAACTACAAAGTCACTCAGGTCAACCAATTCTCCATCGTTAAATCCAATTAATGTACGGTCAATTTGTATTTCCTGTGTTTGCGTAAAATAAACCCCACTGATTCCGTAAGCATATTGAATATCATATCCTCTTTTATAAGCTTGTTTACCCAAAACAGGCAAAATTTTGTTGTACTCCATTTGCTCCAGGCTATCAAAATACCTGTTATATATTTCGTTGTCATATCTGCGGGTTGATTGTGAATAACTACAATAATGAAATAAAATTGTAATGGATAAAATTATTATTTTCTTTTTCAATTTCTTTAAAAATATTATGAAGAGGGATGAATCAAATCACCCCTCGATTAAATGTCAAAAATATTCTTATCTGGCTCCGGTAGCTCCATCGGCCATTGTTTCCATCACTTTATCCAATGAAAAGCTTGCGGCTTTTTGTCTTGGAGGATATTCTTTAAAAGTTTCTAAGAATTTACCTACATAAGCCTGAGCAGGCACTAAAATATATGCGCGATCAAGTAGCCAATTATAATAAACATTAGAGGTTTCTTCTGCTCTTTCGTAAGGATCTCTTCTTAAATTAAAAATTAACGGTACTCGTAAAGGAACAAACGGCTCCATCCACACCCGGAAAGTTCCTTGTGTTTTTTGTTCCATGAAAATCACCTTCCAGTCTTTATATCTTAATGCGGTCAGATCGCCATCGTCTGAAAAATAGAATATTTCTTCTCTTGGACTTTCTACATTTTGAGGATCTTTAAGATGTTCTCTAAGGTCATATCCATCAAGGTGAATTTTATAGTTTCTCCCTAATGCACTGGAAGTATACCCATCGAGAAGATCTTCTTTAATATTTTCTTTTCCAGCTGCGGCAGCAAAAGTAGGTAACCAATCCATGTGATGAACGATACCATTGGATACAGTTCCGGGTTTTACAACACCTGGCCATCTTACCATGGCTGGAACTCTCCAGCCTCCTTCCCAGTTTGTGTTCTTTTCTCCTCTAAAGGGAGTTGCAGCAGCATCAGGCCAGGTATTATAATGAGGACCATTATCTGTAGAATAATGTACGATAGTGTTTTCTGCAATACCTAATTCATCCAATAGATCGAGGAATTTCCCAATATGCATATCATGTTCTAACATTCCCACAGTATATTCGTCGGCGTGGGGATATTTTTCTTTGAATTTGGCCATGCGTTCTTCACTGACATGAGTACGAAAATGCATCCTTGTTCCATTCCACCAGACAAACCATGGGTTGCCTGCCTCATGTTGTTCACGAATAAATTCAATTGCAGCATCTGAAGTTTCATCATCGATACTTTCCATTCTTTTCTTTGTAAGTGGACCAGTATCTTCGATTTTACCATCTGCTGTAGATTTAATTACTCCTCTTGGTCCAAAGTTTTTCCTGAATTCCGGATCTTTCGGGTAATCTTCATTTTCTGGTTCTTCTTCGGCATTTAGATGGTAGAGATTACCGAAAAACACATCAAAACCATGATTGGTAGGTAGGTGCTCATCACGATCACCCAGATGGTTTTTTCCAAATTGCCCGGTGGAATAACCCTGGTCTTTCAAAATAACTGCAATAGTTGGATCAGCTTCATTCATCCCTTCTTTTGCTCCGGGTAATCCGACTTTTGATAATCCGGTTCTAAATACACTTTGCCCCATAATAAACGAGGATCGACCGGCTGTACAAGATTGTTCTCCGTAATAATCAGTAAAGGTAATTCCTTCTTTGCCAATTCGATCAATATTGGGTGTCTGGTAACCCATAACACCCTTTGTGTAATTTGAGATGTTTGACTGTCCGACATCGTCTCCCCATATCACAAGGATATTTGGTTTATCCTGGGCATTCATAATATTGAGAATGACAAAAGATAGAAAAGTGGTTAATAGAAATTTCATAGTAATAAAGATTAAAGTTTAAGGAAACCTTTATTAAGATAAAATATTTATATTATTTATTCATATGTTTATATAATAAAAGTGACTATATCGGGTATATGATATAGTCAGAAGTTAATATTTATTATGTGGATAGACACTTTTACCGACATCAAATGAATCTGGTATAATAATAAATATTAGATAATTTGGTATTAGTTCAAATTAATTAAAATCTCCTAAAATCAGCAAAAACAAAAAAAGCGTGACCAGAAGGCCACGCTTTAAAATTGATACCATTAAAAATTACAACTGGTAACCAGTAATAATTTTGTTCTTTTCGTTTACGAATACTCTGTCATCTACATTATCAATCACGTAATTAGGAGACTTGTCCATCAATGGAATTTTTTGATCGATCTCACCTGTTGCTTTATTGATTCTATAAATAAATACTGGGTCAGCACCTTCAGACTGCATTTGTGTCACTACAAACTGATGGTCTTTAGTAAGCTTAGAGTTCATATATCTCTTTTTAGTTACTTCAAACACAGGCTCCCATGTTCCGGAGCTGGTACCTGAGTATAAACCTACTACGAGACTGGAAGAAGAAGAACCCTCTGCCTGATCAAGGTTTGTATACAATGTTCCATTTGATATTGCCTCCAGTGTTTTAAGGTTGTCAATTGAACCCTGAATATCAACATCAATGCCATAAGCTGCTAAACCTATTTCAGCTATTTGGTAAAGCCCTTCAATAGTATAAGGTGCTTTGAAGAATTTAGTATAAACAACCTGACCATCAGTATTCATGAAAGAAAGGTGATTGGCTGTATAAAAGAAATATCCGTCGTTTACATACTCAGCCTTTAATTCAGTCTTTTTATTTACCTCTGCGAATTCCACATCTTCTGCAATTTGATCCAATGCACCTGTTTCCGGATCTAATTTGAAAGCATCACCACCTTCATAGAAAACGATCTTATTTAACTTGCTATCAAAAGTAACAGCTGGGATTGATTTAAATTTGATGTCTTTATCCCATACATCCTTACCCTTATCATATCCAAGAATATTAGAACGCTCAGTAGAAAGGTAAAGAACTCCTTTTTTAGTTGGTAATGCATAGTAAATGTATCCTTTTACATCAGTATCCCAAACCTTGTCTCCATTAGCATCAACGATTGCGATCGGACTCTTTTTCTCATCTTTCCCAATTGCAATATATCCACCTTCGTAAGGTATTACTTCATCAAGGTAATCTATCTTAAAAGATTTCTTCCATTTAAACTCACCACTATTAGGATCAATTAGATTAAATCCTTCTGATTCGACTAATACAAGATTTCCTTTTCCATCATCTATAATATCGATCAAAGTACCTCTTAATTTCAATTTACCAGGTGTAATATCTTTGCCAGTACCCGGCTCGAATACCTGGAGTTTTTTACTTCCCTTAACGCCAAGGTACAAGCTGTTATTAAGATCTGAATAAACTAAGGCTTTGATGTTTTTATCAGCCTCCATTTGCCATTTAGTAGAACCATCTTTAAGGTTAAAAGCAAAGATCTCCTCTTTAAGACCAATGATTAATTCATTTTCTGTAAAAATAGGACCGTGTTTAATGAATCCCATTCCCATTACATTATTTACTTTTGCTTTTAATCCTTTTAATTCACCAAGGTCAGCAACCCATTCTTCTTTCCAGGTTTTCAGACTAAATTTCATCACCTGTCGATTGCCTTCACCCATTAATTCAAAAAGAATACAAGCCTTTTCAGGAACAAGGTAATATTCCTTAATGCTGTAGTTCCCATCTTTGGTATCAAATACAATAGAACCGTCTATAGCATTGATAATAATACCTCTTTTCTTGCCTGCTATGGGTGCATACTCAGCCATAAACAATGGTAACCCATCGATATTTCTAAAAGAATTTCGATCAACAGCTTTTAGCTCTTTATTATGCCAGACAATTTTACCTGTTGAATGGTCAAGAGCTAAAAGTCCCTTAGCTCCGGAAGCTATAATATATCCATTGTTTGCTTGCTCTACCCAACCAACTTCATAAAGAACTTCCTTTAAATCTTTACTCCATAGTTTTTCCTGTGCTTGAATTGTACCTGTCGCTATAAAAAGCAGCGCAAATACAAAAAATAAAATCCTATTCATAGTTAATTAAAAAGTTTATAAAAAATTAAAGCCGCAAATATATGTTTCAGAAAATAAAATCAAACTTTTTTTAGATGAATGATGCCTAAACTTTTTTGTCAAAATACGATTAAATAAATGACTCATGCTATAAGTTCCTTTTAATAAGGGACTTACTTTTTTTATAGCCAATTTTGCAATTGAGCAATTCTAACTATTGAATAGAAAATAATTGGTTAAAGGGAAAGACAGTTGTTCTCCAAAACACAATATCGACATTTCAGTCTATTTTATTATTTATTTTTAAAATAGAAAAATTCTGCTGAAATTATAGCAATAAAATTATAATCATTTTGGATATAATATTGACCATCGTTATTAGGGTATTAGCCATACTTATGGTTTTTGCTACCTTATTACCATTATTAAGACATGATTTCTGGACTTTTAGAGTATTTGAATTTCCCAGGCTACAAAAGTGGGTCATTAATCTTGTCATCATCTCCATCTTCTTTGCTTATTTTGATGATTTTCAGGTAATAGACATAATTCTTCTGGTTTTACTTTCAGGAAGTATCTTGTTTTTGTCCTATCAGATTTATCCCTACACTGTTTTTTCGCCTATTCAATTGAGTAGAGTAAAAACTGATTCCAAAAATAATATTCGTCTTCTAATATCAAATGTATATCAGTATAATAAGCAATATGGAAAGCTCATTAAATTAATCTCCAAAAATGATCCGGATATCATTTTATTAGTTGAAACCAGTGCTGACTGGAGAGAAACAATGGATAAAGCGATAGGAGATCAATATACTGAGCGTGTCTTAGAAGATCAGGAAAATACGTACGGGATGTTACTATTCTCTAAATTAAAACTTGAAAACACTCATGTTAACTACTTAATAAAGAAGGAAATACCATCTATAGAAACAAATATTGTTTTAGGGTATAACCGAATTAAATTATTTTGTCTTCATCCCGAACCTCCGGTTCCAAGTGAAAACGCCTGGGCTACAGACCGAGATGCAGAAATTTTGATCGTTGGAAAAAAAGCTGCCGAAGAATCCTTACCAGTTATCGTAGCCGGAGACCTTAATGATGTCGCCTGGAGTCATACGACAGAATTATTTCTTAAAACAAGCGATTTACTTGATCCTCGACGAGGAAGGGGGTTTTATAATACATTTAATGCTAAATACCCATTACTAAGATGGCCGCTTGATCATATATTTTGTAGTCATCATTTTCAACTGATTAAACTAACAACTTTACCTTCAATAAATTCGGATCATTTTCCTGTGATGGTTGATCTTGCTCTTACCTTTAAACATGATGAGCATAAAAACCTGGAGATGGATAATGAGGAAAAAGTTGAAGTAGAAGAAAAAATAGAAAAAGCAGAGTAAAACACCTTGAATAAAAATAAGAAAAATATAAACCTTTGGATTAATATCCTCCTGACAGCTCTATTAGTATTCACTATTTTTATCATAAATCTCCTGCCTGAGGAAAACAAACAGAAAATATATGGTCACTCTTATGCTTTTATAATTCTATTATGTAGTTACGTTGTATTTATTAAAACCAAAGAACAGAATAAAACTGGCAAATCGCTGGTTTTCATTACCGGAATAACCCTTTTTATAGCGCGGTTTATAGGAAGTTACCTGCCTGGATCGATATTCTTTTCAATAATTTCACTATTAGAATTAATATTCTTTTTTTACGTAGTATTCAGATTGATCTTTATCATTGCGGCGGCTAAAAAAGTCAGTTCATCCGTTATTATTGAGGCTATAAACGGATACTTATTATTGGGCATAGTTATATCATTAGCCATCGGAATAGGTTATTGGTACGATAATAATTCTTTTGACTTTTCCTCCAGTTTTGATATAATGGAAAGAGGCCGTGGGTCAAGAACAGGTATATTTCTTTATTATGGCTTTGTGACTTTAACAACAGTCGGTTATGGAGATCTTGTCCCAACATCAAATTTTGGTAGGTCAATTGCTATTTTCACAGGAATAGCCGGACAACTTTATCTGGCAGTAATTTTAGCATTTTTGATTGGAAAGTTAAATTCCAGAAAACCCGGTATTAATGAGTAAGAGATCTGAATTGGATATTTCCACATGGAATAGACGTGAACATTTTAATTTTTTCAATTCATTTGAAGAACCCTATTTCGGATTTACAACAGATATAGATTGTACAGGTTCTTATAATTTATGTAAATCAAAAGACTGGTCCTTTTCTTTATATTATATGCATTGCATTCTTAAAGTTGCAAACTCAATAGATGCATTTAAACTTCGAATTTTAGATAATAGAGTCTATAAGTATGAAGTTTTGAGCCTGTCATCAACTGTATTAAGAGATGATAAGACTTTTGGCTTTACCTCGCTTAAGTATTATCCGGATTTTGAAGACTTTTTTATTAATGCTCAAAAAGAAATGAATGTGGTAAAAAAATCTTCCGGTTTAGATACTGAAAGGGCAGGGCCTGAAGCAATTCATTTCTCAAGTATTCCCTGGATTAAATTTTCTTCAATCAGTCATGCCAGATCTTTTAAATATAAAGATAGTTGTCCAAAGCTATCCGTTGGTAAACTAACTAATGAGAATGGGAAATATACAATTCCTGTATCAGCTCATGCTAACCATGCCTTAGTAGATGGGTACGATGTTGGGAAGTTTTTTACTAAACTTGAAAAATTATTAAATAACGAAGCTTAAACACTTTTCAGATAAGCAACATTGATTATCTTCATGGTAATTAATTAGTAATTACCTATAACCAATGCACGCAGCACCTCTTCTCATTGACATACTTTACCTGCTTGGTATATCAGTATTGGTAGTACTGATTTTTCAAAGCCTGAAATTACCCACGGTAATAGGCTTTCTTGCCTCGGGTGTCATAATAGGACCTTCTGGTTTAAGTCTTGTTGCTGCCAATGAAGAAGTCGAAATGCTGGCAGAAATTGGGGTTATATTCCTGCTTTTCGTTATAGGGCTTGAATTTTCAATTAAAAAACTGGCTTCAATTCGTAAAACAGTGCTACTGGGAGGGAGCTTGCAGGTAATCGCCACTATCATAATTGTAACCCTGGTAGTTTATTTTTTTGTAGACAATTTGATGGTAGCTGTTTTTATTGGTTTCTTATTTTCTCTATCCAGTTCTGCCCTCGTTTTTAAAATGCTTCAGGATAGAAATGAGATGGACATGCCTCATGGTCGATTTTCACTGGGTATATTGATATTTCAGGATGTGATCGTTGTTCCAATGATGCTGATTACTCCAATTATGGCAGGTAATACAGATAATGTATTTGAAAGTGTTGCTGAATTAGCAATAAAAACACTGGTAATCGTTGTTTTTACTTTGTTAAGTGCAAGATATGTAGTGCCTAAACTGATGCACTTGGTCGCTAAGACAAGGAGTAATGAGATTTTTATTTTCACCACACTAACTATTTGTCTTGGAGTAGCAGTTTTAACGGAGCAAGCCGGTCTTTCACTGGCATTTGGAGCTTTCATCGCCGGGCTGATTATTTCAGAATCTGAATACAGTCACAGGGCTGTCAGCCTGGTACTGCCTTTTAGAGAGCTCTTTACCGGCTTTTTCTTTATTTCAATCGGCATGCTTTTGAATCTTGGCTTTCTGTGGGAAAACATCGCCATTGTTTTGCCCGTATTGGTATTGGTCTTTCTACTGAAATCATTAATAGTCTTTTTTGCATCGAGCTTATTAAAATATCCATTCAGATCTAGTGTAGTAAGTGGACTGGCATTATTCCAGGTAGGTGAGTTTTCTTTTATTTTATCGCAGGTAGGTATAGAAAATGGACTTCTAACTCCGGAATTGAACCAGTACTTTTTATCTATTTCTATTTTATCAATGATATCAACTCCTTTTATCATGGGTTTTTCTGGCAACTTGTCTAATTTCTTGTCAGGGAAAAGAAGCCAGAAAAGGCGTAGACTGGATGATTTAAGAGAGGAAAAAATTGTTGGAACTGAAGATTTACAAGACCACCTTGTTATAATAGGCTTTGGTTTGAATGGGAAAAATGTAGCCAAAGCAGCTCGACTAACTGATATTCCTTATATAATAATTGAATTTAACGCTAAAACCGTAAAAGCAGAGCGAGGCAAAGGTGAAAAGATATTTTATGGTGATGCTTCCAATGATTTTATTCTTCATAAAGCTAATATAGAGAAGGCAAGAGTAGCTATCGTTGCTATTTCAGATCCAGGTGCAACCAAACGAATTGTATCTAACATTCGAACACTTACTCAGTCAGTTCATCTGATAGTAAGAACAAGATTTATTTCTGAAACAGACGAATTACTATTGCTGGGAGCTGATGAGGTAATACCTGAAGAATTTGAAACTTCGATTGAGATATTTTCAAGAGCTCTTCACAGATATTTAATTCCGGCACATCGCTTAGAAAATATAGCCAAACTATTCCGGTCTGATAATTACGAATTGTTAACCAGGAAAAAAGAAAGTAAGAAAATCAGACCTTTGAGTATCCCTGAGATTAATATTGAGGCAATCAGGATAATTTCAGACTCCGGTTCAGTAATTGGAAAATCTCTGGCAGATTCTGATATAAGGAAAAAATTCAGGATCAATATTTTAGGGATAAACCGACAAAATGAATTTATTCAATCAGGGCCCGAGGAAGTAATCAGAAGGGGAGATGTAATTTATGTTTGTGGCAAACCCGATGATATTGTAAACTTTAGCAAGGCTATTAGCTAATATTGTTGTACCGAAAAAACTACGATTCTTGTAGAATATTTTCCCCTCAGATTATATATAAACTAACATAATCCCATTAAAATGGCTTTAACAATAGTTGGCAGAATTTTGGTTGTTTAAAAGCCAAAAAACAAATAATCAATCTATTATGTTACGTTGGACAATAATTTTCTTAGTAATCGCCATTATCGCCGCACTATTTGGATTTGGAGGTATAGCCGCCGGTGCAGCATCTATCGCAAAAATTATTTTCTTCATCTTTATTGTGCTGTTTGTCATCTCCTTGATAGCAAGGTTAGTCAAGAAGTAAATGTGAAATTGATATTATAAAGAGCCGCCATTGAGCGGCTTTTTTTATGTTCTAGTGTGACATTAGTTACTTTTTTTGAATGATTGCCGAAGTAATTTTGTAACAGTCATTCGGTAAAACGTTAGTGAACATTTCTGTAATCGTATTTTCATTACTTGTTTTCCGATGATTACAGGTGAAGTATAGTGGTTTCATAAAAACAGCTTCACCTGTATAATTGTTAACCATCAGATCTATTCAAATGAACATTGAAAAAACTATCGGGAAATTAGCTCTCGTGTTGTCCTTATTGGTATTTGGATTGTCGATTTTTTTTATTTTGGTAAGCCTTATGAATTTTTACCCCGAATTTTTATCTGACAATAATAGAGAAGTTTCCTTTATCGAAAATAAAACTATCGAAAAACATCTACCTTCCGGCCGTAAGGGTAAAGAAATAAAATATGGATATTTATTAATAAGTCAATCTCCCGGTTACATGGGTTCACAGACATCAAGTGAAGATTTAAGATATACTGGTAATAACCTTTCATGCACCAGTTGCCACCTGGATAATGGTACAAAACCAGGTGCAGCATCATGGGTGGGTGTTACGAAAAGATATCCTAAATTCAGAGGCAGGGAAAATAAAGTATCTACCCTGGAAGACCGTGTAAATGGATGCATGGAAAGAAGTATGGATGGCAAACCACTTCCAAAAGATTCACCTCAAATGGAAGCCATTATAAGCTATATGGAGTGGTTAAGTGAAGGAGCTACAGAACAGATAGTTCAAAAACATGCTGGTTTTACAAATATTGAAATCCCGTCTTTTCGAGCAGACACTTTAATTGGCGAAACTATTTATGAAAAGGAATGCGCTCTCTGCCATGGCAGTGATGGTGAGGGAATTAAAATAGATAACAAAAATAAAGTTTATCAATATCCACCTCTTTGGGGATACGATACTTATAATAATGGAGCTGGTATGCACAGAGTATTAACAGCTGCTGCTTTTATAAAAGGGAATATGCCATTTGGCCAGGCGACAGTCGAAAAACCAAAACTTAGTGATGAAGAAGCAATTCACGTTGCTGCATATATAAATAAATTTAAGAGACCGATAAAAAGTAATTCTCAAAAGGACTTTCCTGACAGGAAATTAAAACCTATCTCAACACCTTATGGCCCCTGGGAAGATGAATTTGATTCTATTCAGCATAAATATGGTCCTTTCAAACCTATTGCTGATTATTATTATCAACAGTACGGATTAAAAAAGAAAAAATGAGGTTAAACAGGCTTTTATATCCATTATTACTATTACTGCTAATAAGTTTAAATGTATCAGGACAGAAAACAGATAGTCTTGAAGAATCTGGAGTTTCCGGACAGTTCCGAACATTCTACATGAGTACTTTCAATAAAGACAGTCTTAAAGATTTCCATTCTCTCGCAGTGGGAGGATACCTGAAATACACTTATCAATTTAATGAATCTATTGAAGCTGGAATTGCAGGGTATCTATCTGTAAATACAAATGTTCAGGACCTGAGCAAACCTGATCCGACTACTGGTAAATTCAGTAGATATGAACTTGGACTTTATGACTTAAATGATCCATCAGATAACTTCATTCCAATATTAGGAGAATTATATATCAGATATCACAAGAATAGTCATGATGTGAAATTAGGAAGAATGAAAGTTAAAACCCCGTTTTTAAATGGACAGGATGGGCGAATGATCCCTACTTTGATACAGGGAATCTGGTATAAGAATAAATCTATAAAAAGAACTCAGATTGAGGTTGGAGTTTTAAATGAAATATCACCTAGATCAACAAGTGGATTTTATTCTATTGGTAAATCTATCGGAAAATATCCTACAGGAAGAAATGAAAATGGAAGTAAAAGCGGTTACAAAGATAATACAGAGTCTGATTACCTGATTGTATTTAATGTCGATCACAAGTTAACAGAATCTCTGAAATTTGAAATATGGAATTATTACACAGATAATGTATTCAATGCCTTTTATTTTAAACCAACCTATGAATTTAAGAATAATAAAACAGCAATAAGTTTCGAGTGGTTAAACCAGTTGAGAGTAGGAGAAGGAGGTAATCCAATTGACTCACTCCGATATTTCACCCCATCAAAATCAAATATTGTCGGGCTGCAAATCAGTCATAAAATAGGGAAAGGTAAATTTTCGATCGCTTATGATTACATCTTCCCGGATGGAAGGTTTCTATTTCCAAGAGAATGGGGTAGAGAGTTTTTATTTAGTTTTCAAAAACGTGAGAGAACTGAGGGATTTGCTAATAATCATGCCATTGTTCTTACTTATCAAAGAAAGATCGTATCAGGTAAAAATGTATTCAATACGACAATAAGTGCGGGTCGTCATATAAGACCGACCGTTACCGATCCTGAATTGAATAAATACGCAATGCCCGATTATACCCATGTAAATCTGGATGTATTTTATTCAAACAAATCCTTAAAGGGCTTTAAGCCTGAAATGTTATTAACATGGAAACCGGGAAGTGGTAATTATCCCGACAATCCTAATTACATAATAAATAAAGTAGATATGTTTCAAGTTAACTTTGTTCTTAATTACAACTTTTAATTAATTGAAAATTAGGCACTTGTAATTATTTACTTAAAGCTACAGTAATGACAATTAATGTGACTAAGGTCACCAACATCTACTATTAGTTATCGTTATAATAAGTAGAATCAATTTAAAACCAACTATACAATTAAAGACATGGAAATTAAAAGATTTTACGACAAACCATTAGCACAGGCATCATACCTTATAATTGATAATAATGAAGCTGCTGTTGTCGATCCGGCAAGAGATCCACAGCCATATCTTGATTATTTAAGAAAAAAAGATGCTAAGCTAACTGCTATATTTGAAACCCATCCCCATGCGGATTTCGTTAGTAGTCACCTCGAACTAAAAGAAAAAACAGGAGCTCGTATATATATTAACCCGGATGTTGGTGTGGATTATAAATTTGAGCCCTTAAGACATAATGAAGAGGTACTCATAGGTGATCTGGTAATCAGGGCATTATTTACTCCCGGGCATTCACCAGATCATAACTCTTACCTGTTAATAGATAACAAAGGGAAGGAACATGCAGTTTTTACAGGTGATTCACTATTTATAGGTGATGTAGGTCGTCCCGATCTTAGAGAAGGTGCTGGAAATATTCAGTTAAGCCGAAAAGAATTAGCTGGGTTGATGTATGATACGATAAACAACGTATTTAAGAATCTGAATGATGACGTTATAGTTTATCCGGCACATGGGGCAGGCTCATTATGTGGCAAGAATATGAGTGATGAACTTGATTCAACCATAGGTAAGCAAAAGCAAACTAACTGGGCATTTAAGGTGGAAGATAAAGATAAGTTTATTGAGGCTTTTCTGGAAGGGCAACCATTCATACCGATGTATTTTCCATTTGATGTGGACATGAACAGGAGTGGAGCCGGTTCGATAGAAGAAACATTGAGTAAAATACCTGTAGTTAAAAATACTTCAGAAATAAATAAAGATGCGGTGTTAGTTGATGTCAGAGATGAAGATAGTTTCAAAGAAGGACATCTTAAAGGCGCAATTAATATTCAAGCAGGTGAAGAAGATAAATTCGAAACCTGGTTGGGGTCGATAGTTAATCCGAAAAGTCCTTTTTACCTTATAGGAGCTAATTCTGATCAGATTGAAAAGACCAAAAAACGGGTTTCCAAAATTGGATATGAAGGAAGATTATTAGGAACATATTCAGTTAATGGTGAAAAAGATGTGTCTGATAAACAACTTGATCTGGATGATTTTAAAAACAATACAGATAATTATACAATAGTAGATATCAGGAATAACTCTGAAACTGAAGAAGGCTTATTCTTTAATAATGCCATTGCAATTCCACTTCCGGAATTGAAAGATCGGGTTAATGAAATACCGACAGATAAGCCAATAGTAGTTCATTGTGCAGGTGGTTACAGATCTGCGATTGGATCCAGTCTGCTACAGAAAGAAATCCCTGAGACTACAGTTTATGATCTCAGCGATGATGTAGAAAAGTTTAAATAGTATTGTTTTAAGTTTTATAAAAAACGGACTGCCATTAAGGTTAGTCCGTTTGTTTTTATAAATGACATGACTTATATTATCAAAAAACAAACTAGTTATGTCTGAATTTACTAAATCTGTTAGATCGACTATCAAGCATTGGTATTTACATTTAATCATTGGGATATTATTGATATTAGTAGGAGCCTATGTATTTACCAATCCTGTTGATGCTTATGTCACCCTGGCATTTATTTTCGGTATTACATTTTTATTTACAGGAGCCATTGAGATCATCTACGCAATTGCTAATCGCAACGAATTGGATAGCTGGGGCTGGTCTTTAGGTGGTGGAATCCTGGAAGTCCTGATTGGTATTATAATTCTTTCAAGACCCGAAATAGGAATGATTGTTTTAGCTTTTATAGTAGGCTTTGCTTTGTTGTTCAGATCCATGCTTTCAGTTAGCTGGTCAATGGAAATCAGAAAATACCAAAACCCGAATTGGGGCTGGATGCTTTTCTTAGGGATAATAGGTGTAATTCTTGCATTTATTCTTCTATGGAATCCTATTATTGCCGGGGCGACTGTTGTTATCTGGACAGCAATAACATTTATAGCTATCGGAATATTTGAGATCATTCTTTCTTTTAATTTGAAAAAGCTTAAAAGTAAAATCGATTAACAAATATTAATGTGCTTATATTTTAATTTATCACAACTAATCATATATTTGAATCGTTAAAAGTTTGATTTGAAACGAGTAATTTCCATATCGCTAATTTTAATATTGTTACTTGGTAATAGTAGCATTACCATGGCAACTCATATTTGCGGTGGCATTCCAATGCTTTCTGAAATTACATTTGGAACGAAGAATCTTGATTGCGGGATGGAAATGGATAATGATCGTGAAGGTAAGCATGACCATAATTCAAATCAAACAATTTTGAAAGGGCCAAAGTGCTGTGATAATCACTATCAATCTATTGAAACAGATGATATAACTGTACCCTCAAAGATTTCAATAGATAGTTTCAATTTCACATTTATTGCATCTTTTATAGTTGCCTTTTCTCCTGAAGTAATAACTTTAGATTATCTTAATTCAAACCTCAGAAAACCACTTTTACCTCCTGTAATTAATGACCTTATCGTCATACATGAGGCCTTTCTTTTATAGTATCGATTCACCAACAATACATTTAAAGATATTATAAGATCTTTAACAAAAGTTAATTGTATGGTAAATCATATTCATGATGCTTAATAAAGTAATAAAATATTTTATAGATAATAAATTAGTAACAACACTTGTTTTTTCAGGTCTTGTTGCCTGGGGAATTGTAACTGCTCCCTTTGGATGGGAAACAGACTTCCTCCCATCTGATCCGGTTCCGGTCGATGCTATACCCGACATAGGTGAGAATCAACAAATCGTATTTACCAAATGGCCGGGAAGATCTCCCCAGGATATTGAAGATCAGATTTCTTATCCTCTGACAACCTATTTACTGGGTATTCCGGGAGTTAAATCAATTCGAAGCACTTCGATTTTTGGTTTTTCAAGTATCTACATAATTTTTGATGAGGATGTTGAGTTCTATTGGTCGAGATCCAGAATACTAGAGAAACTCAATTCACTCCCGTCCGGACTTTTACCTGAAAATGTACAGCCCTCTTTGGGACCGGATGCCACAGCATTAGGACAAATTTTCTGGTATACAATTGAAGGCAGGGATAAAGATGGAAACCCAACCGGTGGCTGGGATTTACAAGAAATAAGAACTGTTCAGGATTTCTATGTTAAATACTCACTCAATTCAGCTGAAGGTGTATCAGAAGTAGCATCTATCGGTGGTTTCGTAAAAGAATATCAGATAGACGTAAATCCGGATGCATTAAAAGCTTATAACATTCCTCTTACCGAAGTAATGAAGGCTGTTCAGGAGTCCAATAAGGATTTCGGAGCCAAAACAGTGGAAATTAATAAGGCTGAATATCTTGTAAGGGGGCTTGGATATATAAAATCCCTGGAAGATCTTGAATTGGCCGTGGTAGATGTACAAAACAACATTCCAATCAGAGTTAAAGATATAGCCAGGGTAACCCTGGGGCCTGCACAAAGGAGAGGGATTCTCGACAAAGATGGTGCGGAAGTAGTTGGTGGAGTAGTTGTAGCCAGGTATGGTTCCAATCCTCTGGCAGTAATTAATCATGTCAAAGATAAGATCAATGAGATATCACCGGGACTTCCTTCAAAAACACTAAAGGATGGCACAATAAGTCAACTGACAATCGTTCCTTTTTACGACAGGACTGAACTGATCCACGAAACTTTAGGAACTTTAGAAGAAGCACTATCACTTGAGGTTCTTATAACAATTCTGGTTGTTATTGTAATGATTCTAAATCTGAGAGCGTCATTACTAATTTCAGTATTGTTACCAATAGCTGTTCTGATGGTTTTCATTGCTATGCGCTATTTTGGTGTCACAGCTAATATTGTGGCTCTATCAGGTATTGCAATTGCAATTGGTACGATGATTGACCTCGGAGTGATTCTTTCAGAGAACATTATTAAAAAGGTCAATGAATATGGATTAAATGAACCGGAAAAGAGGAAATCTAAAAATTACTTTATAAAAGTAAAAGAAGCAGTTTATGATGGTGCAGCTGAAGTAAGTTCGGCAATTTTAACTGCTGTCTCAACTACTATAGTCAGTTTCATCCCTGTTTTTGCCATGCAGGCGGCTGAAGGTAAATTATTTCGCCCTTTAGCATGGACTAAATCATTTGCGCTGGTCGCGGCCTTACTTGTTGCTCTTTTCCTTCTTCCGTCACTGGCTCACTTTGTATTTGGAATAAGAATTAAGTCAAAAAGAACAAGTATTATCATAAACTCTGTATTGATTGTTTTAGCAATAACAATAGGGATTTATGGCTATCTCTGGGCTGGAATTGCTTTGCTGTTATTTGGATTATCCGGACTACTAAAAGCAACTGTACTTCCTGAAGATAAACTTGAAGGAAAATATATAATTAAGAAAGTTTATTCCAATTTTGAGTTGATTTTAAGCATTCTTATTGTTGTTATTTTCCTTAGTTACTATTGGCTTCCTCTGGGTGCAGGAATTAATTTGTTTGGGAATATACTTTTCGTCAGTGTTTTGGTCACTCTGATTTTAGGAGCTTTCCTGCTACTGGAAAAATATTACTCAACCATACTTACATTTTGTCTGGAAAATAAAAAGCTGTTCTTATCAATACCTTTCATTTTAATAATTCTCGCATTAAATATCTGGCTTGGATTTAATACGATATTTGGTTTTATCGGTACAGGATTTGAAAAGATAGGCATGGATATCCGTAAAACAGAAGTATGGTCTTCATTAACACATACATTCCCTGGAATTGGTGAAGAATTCATGCCCGCACTTGACGAAGGAAGCTTTCTGCTAATGCCAACTTCTATGCCTCATTCCGGTATTGAATATAACAAAGAGGTGTTAGCTCAAATGGATATGCTGGTAACTAGTATTCCGGAAGTTTCCCTTACTGTTGGAAAATTGGGAAGGGTAGAATCAGCATTAGATCCTGCACCAATTTCCATGTTCGAAAATGTCATAAATTATAAGACAGAATATATAACCAACGAAGATGGTCATAAGATCAGGTATAAAACTGATAAGAAGGGAAGGTTTATCTTAAATGGCCTTACAGGTATTAAAGGAAATATTCACTACGATAAATCTGAAGGTGTTTTTTACAATAGTGATAATGAATCACTCGAATCCAGCCTTCAACATCGGTTGAATAAACAAATAAAAGATAATATTCAAAAATTCCTGATCAAGGATGCAAATGGAGACTATTTCAGAAACTGGCGAGATCACATAAAATCACCGGATGACATATGGGAAGAAATAGTTAAAGTCACTAAAATTCCAGGAGTAACATCAGCACCAAAGCTTCAACCAATTGAAACAAGGTTAGTTATGCTACAGACAGGGATGAGAGCTCCTATGGGAATCAAAGTATACGGTCCTGATCTGAAAACTATTGAACGCTTCGGCATGAAGCTGGAAGAAATACTTAAAAATGTTCCATCTGTCAAAAAGGAAGCTGTATTTGCAGATAGGATTGTTGGTAAGCCTTATCTGCAATTTGATATTAAAAGAGATGAGGCTGCCAGATTCGGATTAACCATAGAAAGTATCAGGGCAGCACTTGAAACTGCAGTTGGTGGGTTGCAAGTAACCACAACTGTTGAAGGAAGAGAACGGTTTCCTGTAAGAGTAAGGTATCCAAGGGAGTTAAGAGACGATCCTACTTCGTTAAGTAACATCTTACTACCAACGCCAACCGGAACCCAAATACCGTTAAATCAGGTTGCTGATATTGAATATGTAAAAGGTCCCCAGGCAATCAAAAGTGAGGAGACTTTCCTTACCGGGTATGTTTTGTTTGATCGACGAGCTGATTTTAGTGAAATTCAGGTTATTAATGATGCTCAGGTTGCTATTGAAAATGCAATTAATTCAGGTGACTTAAAAGTTCCTCAAGGAGTTAGCTACAAGTTTTCCGGCACTTATGAAAACCAGGTCAGGGCAGAAAAGAGGCTTTCCATAATTGTTCCTGTAGTACTTGGTGTTGTATTTCTGATTCTTTATTTCCAATTCAGATCAGTCTCCACAACTTTAATGGTGTTTAGTGGTATAGCTATGGCTTTTAGTGGTGGTTTTATACTAATCTGGCTATATGGATATGAGTGGTTTGCCAACATAGACCTCCTTGGAGTTAATTTCCGAGATGTATTCCAGATACATACTATCAATCTAAGTGTAGCTGTATGGGTTGGATTTATCGCTTTATTTGGTATTGCAACCGATGACGGTGTATTAATGGCAACTTACCTGGATCAAAGTTTTGACAGAAATAAAACAAACACCAGACAATCTATTCGTCAAGCGGTAATAGAAGCCGGAAAGAAACGAATTACTCCGGCTGTAATGACATCAGCTACAACTATTATAGCTCTTTTACCGATTCTGACTTCTTCAGGAAGAGGGTCAGATATTATGATACCAATGGCTATTCCAGCCTTTGGCGGAATGCTGGTATCTGCAATTTCTTATTTTATTGTTCCGGTTATTTATAGCTGGAGAGAAGAAAGAAAATTAAATACAAAAGAAGATGAGGCCTGAAATAACAACTAATTATATATCGATGCATCGTGTGGCCATATCTCTGCTATTACTGGTAATAAGCAGTATTTCAGTATATAGTCAGACATTTGATGAGTATTATAAAATTGCTCTGGAGAATAATCCGGAAGTAAAAGCTAAGTATTATCAATTTGAGGCTGCCTTAGAAAGAGTAAACAAGGTTAATAGTCTTCCGGATCCGACACTTTCTTTTGGTTATTTTATATCTCCTGTAGAAACAAGGGTTGGTCCTCAAAGAGCTAAGATTTCTCTTAGCCAGATGTTTCCCTGGTTTGGTACTTTAAAGGCGAAAGGAGATGCTGCTGCCATTGCTGCTGATGCTCAATTCTTAGAATTTCAAAATGCAAAAAGCCTACTGTATCAAAAACTGGCAGTTTACTATTATCCAATATATGAACTCGACAAAAAAATCTCTTTGCTTGAAGAGAACATTAGTCTTTTGAAGTCATACAAGAAAATAGCTCAAATAAAATTTGAGAATGGAAAAGTCCCTTTGGTAGATGTTTTAAGAACAGATCTTTTAATAAATAAATCTGAAACTGAAATCGAGATTCTCAAAAACCAGGAAGCACCATTGAGAGCGGGATTTAATTCAATAATGGACTGGCCGGTAGACACTACTTTCCAGGTTTCTGATACCGTTATTATATCTGAAAATGATGTAAAGCTGATTTCTGATTCAACTTTCTACAATCATTCCAAAATTAAATCACTAGAATTACAGGCTGCAGCATCTGAAGCGGAAATTGCAGCGATTGAAGCTCAAAGTAAGCCTGGTTTTGGAGTCGGGCTCGACTATGTTATAGTTGATAAAGCCTCTATGCCGGTAGAAGATAGTGGAAAGGATGTCATTATGCCGATGGTCAGTATTTCTCTACCAATTTTTGGAGGAAAATATAAGGCAGCTAAAAACGAAGCCAGGGCCATGTCAAATTCGTATAAAGAAATGAGACAACAGGCAATAAACGACTTTCAGTCAGCATATTATATGTCAAAATTTGAATTGACGAAAGTACAGGATAAACTGGACTTGTATCAAAAGCAAATAAGTCATTTAAAACAAATGCTTAACCTACAATACAGGTCTTATGCCAATAATAGCGAGAATTTCGAGGAACTATTAAGGATACAACAAGAATTGCTGGATTATCAGATTCTGCAATTAGAAGTTATTAAAGAATATAAGATCGCTGAAGCTGAACTTGATTACTATTTAGGTAATAATTTGGATACAGCAACCGAATAAGAATTCATTTAGAAAACGATAGATGAAAATGAAACTTTCAAATAAATATAAATTAATAATGTACGGCATTTTTATGCTGTTAATTGGTGTACTATCAGGATTATTCATCGGTGGTTCTGATGGTAAGGAACAAGAATCGGCTACCGAACAACATGATCATTCTGAAGAAACAATCTATACTTGTTCGATGCACCCTCAGATCAGACAAAACGAACCGGGTGATTGCCCAATCTGTGGCATGGACCTTATACCTGTTGAAGATGGTGGCGATGAAGGGCTTGATCCGGATGTCGTAACCATGTCTGAAACGGCCATGCAGCTAGCCAAAATACAAACGATGACCGTGGCCAGGGGAAATGCCGGTAAAGTGTTGAGACTTACTGGAAAAGTAAAGCAGGACGAAAGAAAAGTATTCTTACAAACTGCCCATATCCCTGGAAGAATAGAACGGTTGAATGTAAATTTCACCGGTGAAAGAGTTAAAAGGGGACAGGTGATAGCTTATATCTATTCTCCGGAGCTTGTCACTGCCCAGGAAGAGCTTTTTGAAGCAAAGAAAATCAGGGAAACTCAACCCTCTTTGTATGAATCTGCAAAAAGAAAACTACGAAACTGGAAACTAAGTGAAAGGCAGATCGAAAACATCGCAGAATCGGGAAGGGTAAGAACAGAATTTCCAATTACTGCGGATGTTTCTGGTTATGTGGTAGAAAAGACAGTAAACATAGGTGATCATGTAAAGCAAGGAGAATCATTATACGAAATAGCAGACCTTTCTACAGTCTGGGTTATGTTTGACCTTTATGAAAGCGATCTGCCCTGGGTGGACGAAGGTGATTCTATTACATTTACGATCAGATCCATTCCAGGCAAAACTTATGAGTCGGTCATAGATTATATTGATCCGGTCATTGATCCCCAAACAAGGGTAGCATCTGCCAGAGTCACTGTAAAAAACCCCGACGACAGGCTTAAGCCGGAAATGTTTGCAACAGGAATAGTTGATGCAAAAGTTGAAAATATTGATGAATCAATTATGATTCCCGAATCATCTGTATTATGGACAGGGACACGTTCTGTGGTTTATGTTAGATCTGACAGCGAAACTAAAACCGGTTTTCAACTCCGGGAAGTAACTCTTGGCCCTCAGGCTAATGATCAATATATTGTTTTAGATGGATTGAGTCCGGGTGAAGAAATCGTTGTTAATGGTACTTTTAGTGTCGATGCTGCAGCACAATTAGCTGATAAACCAAGTATGATGAACAGAAATGTTTCAGGATTAAACCTTGAGGATGAAATTAATATAAATGGTAAAGAACAAATTGAAAATTTAATAGATCAATATTTAGATTTAAAAAACAGCCTTGTTAATGATAACCTGAACTCAGCTAATACATCTGCAGATAAGTTATTGACTAATCTAAATGCGATCAATCTGAACAACTTTTCAGGAGAAGCTAAAACCATGTTTGATGAATACAAGGACAACCTGTCTAAATCACTAACTATATTCACGAGTGCTGATGATATCGAAAGTGCAAGGGATACGTTTATTACTATATCCAATCAAATAATTGAAGTCGCCGAGATATTTAACTCTGGATCCGTCGAATATTATATTCAGCATTGCCCAATGGCCGATAGTAATAATGGGGCTGATTGGTTAAGTGCAGATGAAGAAATCAGGAATCCGTATTTTGGAGATGCGATGCTTACTTGTGGAGAAGTAAAAAGCAAGATACACTAATGAAGGATTGTTGCAAAATTGAAAGTAAAACTAAAAAACCTTCTACAACATCCAGGATGATTAAAAACATCTTTTGGATGATTTTAGGAGCTTTAACTATAATTATTTTAATTTTAAACTCAATAGATAACTAAACAAGACAATGAAAAAGTCAGGATTAATTTCAGGATTAAGTTTTTTACTTGTAATTTCTTTATTCGCGATGTCATGCGGAGGAAGTTCTGAAAATGGCACAACAGAAAATGAATCAGAAGTGCATGAGCATGATGGAGAAATGCATGAAAATCATGAGCATGATGCCGAAATGAACGGTGATGATAAGTCCGAAAAAACGGAAGAGGTTTCTTATGAAATGGAAGCTGATCCAACAACAGCAAAAGCAATAGTAGAGGAATATTTAAATATAAAAAACGCGTTAGTTGAAACTGATGCTGAAAAAACAGCAGTCGCAGCAAAGTCTTTACATCTTTTCATCAACGAACATCAAGTTGATAAAATGGATGCATTATCTGAAGCAAGCAATACAATTGCCAATACATCGGATGTCGAACAACAAAGAAAAGCTTTCGAAGATCTTTCAAAAGGTGTTTATACAATGATTAAATCATCGCAAATTGATATGCCACTTTATCAACAATATTGTCCAATGGCATTTAACAATAAAGGTGCAAGCTGGATCAGCTCTAAAAAAGAAGTGATGAACCCTTATTTTGGAGACAAAATGCTTAATTGTGGTAAAGTAATAGAGGAATTATAATAAACTAAAAGTCACGACTTTTATGGTCGTGACTTTTTAAGTTTATTTATTGTAAAAAGCCTTTGGACTTCATTTCTTTAGTTACTGAATAGGCTATATCCTCAATAGTTGTTTCAATTTTTGAAGAATTGTAGGTTTCAGTAACCGCAGACCATACTAACTTATCCTTTTCCAGGGAAAATACATCTGTTGAAACGGTATATTTTGTGTCTTCAGAATAATACCCGGGATTATAATAGCCTCCCCAATAAGAACCATAGTAACCGTAAAATCCACCACTATAGCTGCCAGGAACATAATTTGTCTCTTTTGACACATCAACTAATCTCATTACGATAACTGCATCAAATCCCTGATTCGTAAGAATGTTTTTAACTTGTTCCTTATCAACATTTTCTTCTTCTAATCCTCTAAAAACCTGGTAAGAAGGTGTTAGTTTTGGGTATTTTTGTGCTAAAAAATCTTCAGCGGCTCGTCTTCTACCTTCATTAGAGGCAAGTACAGCGATCATTACTTTTTCATAGTCTGTATCACTAATAGTGGTGTCCGGATCTTTCCAGGAACTAACTACCTTAGCAGAAGAACATCCAATGATAAAAAAAGCGAGAAAGTAAATTAAATTTTTCATGGTTTAAGTATGATTGTGGTTTACCATTTCCAATATATTAAACATTTAGCATAATATAACGGTTAAGGACATGTCTTATTTGTAATAAAAATTTAAAATTATATAAATAAATAATTATGAATTGAGCGTAAATCCTTTTATAAAGATTAAATATAAATATTTAAATATATAAATGTATTTATTTTAAAAACATTTTATGGTATCTTATGAAAATAATGATAGAAGTAATCAGAAACATCTATTGTTAATTGAAGGTGTGAATAGTGTTAATATGACTAAAGATGAAAGACTTTCTCAAATTCTTGAAATGATTGAATGGATAGCAGCATTAGATTTAGATCATAAGTTACCTGTCAGTAATAACAATGATCGATTTGATGCGATATCTCTTGGTCTTAATATGTTAAGCGAGGAACTGAAAGATAATGTTGTAGAGAAAGAGCAACTAGATAAAACAAATAAAAAACTTGAGCAGTTCGCATATAGTACTGCCCATGATTTAAAATCTCCTCTCAATTCATTATCCGGACTTGTTTTTCTTTTAGCTAATACTGTCAGTGAAGAAAATAATGATGCACGGGATCTAATAGTAAAAATTGCAAGTACTGTGGATAAAATGAAAAATTTAGTCCATGGAATTCTTGAATATTCAGTGGTTGCAGATCCCACTGAGATGAAAAGTGAGATCAATCTCGAAGAAATAGTCAATGAAATAATAGAGACAGACCGTTATGAAGATGATATTACTGTAAGAGTGGATCATTTTGATAACAAAATAGAGTTCAATCGAACAATCCTGTTGAGGGTTTTGCGAAATCTGATCAGTAATGCTGTAAAATATTGTGATAAACCTACTTGTGAAATAGATATAAAAGTTGAGGAGAAGGATAATAAAGCAGTAATTTCTGTAATGGACAATGGACCCGGGATACCATTTGAAGAAAAGGATAAAATTTTTGAATTATTTCATAAATATGATCCGGACGGAAAACATGAAAGCCAGGGAATCGGCCTTGCAACAGTAAAAAACCTGCTTGAATCAACAGGAGAAGATATATGGGTGGAATCTGAACAAGGAAAGGGTTCAAACTTTTATTTTACCATAGGTGTTAATAATGACAGAATTAACGAATTAAAATGATATGAGCGAAAATAATAACAAAACAATAGCTCCAAAAAAAACACAAAGTGTCCTAGACTACAGGGAAAATTCGAAAATAAAATTTACTCTGCATCACAACGGGGTTTTTGAAACTGACTGTTTTCCAGATACAACAATGACCTATGAAGACGGATTAGAGTCCACTAGAATTACTTCAGAAATGCTTAATAATATTCCCAAACCATTATTATGCAATCTGTCCAATGTTATAAGAATGTCTAAAGAATGCAGAAAACATTTTGCAGGCGAAGATCATGCACAAACCTTTACTAAATGTGCTTTGATAGTTACTAATCCGATTAGCAGAATAATTGGTAATTTTTTCCTGGGTTTGAATAAACCATTAAAACCCACCAGGATTTTCCTCGATAGAGATAAAGCGTTAGAGTGGTTGAAATAATCTGATTAATTACTGACAGGAAAAACTCATTTATCTATATAATAAGTTATTCATACTTTTTATAAACTTCATTATTAAGTGTATTTAGAATTGAATTATTAATTTGCCAGCATAAGACTTGAGTTATGCGGAAAATTTATTGCCTTTTAACAATTATAATTTTAGTGGCCTGTGAAAATAAAGAACAGGATATAAATAATAGCGTTATTCTTTATAGTAACGACAAATTTACCCTATATAAAGATAAAATAGTTCAGGGAGAAAATGTTGCCCGAGTTATCTATGATTCAATTATACAGTCAAATTATAAAAGCCCTGCCTCAGAAAATTTTTCCAGAAAAATAAATTTTAAGTTTAGCATTAATCAAAAGGATAACGAATCTGCTCCTGGAGAAGATCATATAATCGTTGTTAGAGATGAACATGAATCTCCTGTTATTACTTTTGGAGAACGATACGTCGATCAATCAGAAGTTCCGAAAAGCGGATTACCTACAAATTATAAATACACATTTAGGGTTGATCTTTCACCTATTTTTAATTCTTTCGAAGAAAATGGGTATTACGAAACTTATAATGGATCAAGGATTGCAGAGGACGATTTTAAGGGAGTCTATATTGCGGGAAATGCCGAACCGTTATCCTGGGACTTTGTGAATCTGGAAAACAAAGGGTTGAGGTTAAATCAATCAGTGGAGAACCATATTTATGAAATAACAGTAACCCTTAATCCTTATGATGAATCTACAGTAAGTAATAAAAAATGGAAGCTGACCGAAAACATATCCCAAAAACCGATTTATAAATCTGATCAACCCATCGTTGATGCTTTATACAATCTTTCACTGGAAGAAGCTATTCTAAATATTGAGCCTGACAGTACCCTTAGGACAGGAGCTAAATGGGGAGGGGTCTGGACCAGGGATGTCAGTTATTCCATATTCTTAGCTTTTGCATACCATGAACCGGAAATAGCTAAAATCAGCCTTAGGAAAAAGGTTAAACGAGGTAGAATCATACAGGATACCGGCTCCGGTGGGGCATGGCCCGTATCATCTGACCGTACAACATGGGCTCTTGCAGCCTGGGAGATATATAAAGTAACGGGTGAGAAAGAGTGGTTAAAAGAATCTTATGAGATAATAAAAAATACACTCGAGGATGATCGAAAAACACTATATAATTCAAATACAGGATTATATAAAGGTGAATCCTCATTCCTTGACTGGAGAGAACAAACCTATCCAAAATGGATGGATAACAGGGATATATTTTATTCTGAAAACCTGGGAACAAATGCAGTGCATTATGAGGCACACGTGATATTAAGTGAAATGGCAAAAGAACTCGGAGAAAATCATGAGAAATTCTCTGAGATAGCTAAAAAAATTAAGGAGGGAATTGACAAATATTTATGGATGAACGAAAAAGGGTATCATTCACAATATTTGTATGGAAGGCCCTACCTCAATCAATCACCGAGATTTGAAGCTCTCGGATCAGCACTGTCCGTAATTTTTGATGTGGCAAGTAAAGAGCAACAAAAAACATTGATTTCCAGGTCACCTCTAACTCCTTATGGAGTTACTTGTATTTACCCTCAAATACCCGGTATTCCACCTTATCATAACAACGGGATCTGGCCATTTGTGCAATCGTACTGGAATCTGGCGGCAGCAAAAGCAGGGAATGAAAAAGTACTTAACCATGGCCTTGCTTCATTATACAGAGCTGGTGGATTATTCCTTACCAATTATGAGAATTTTGTAGCAGAGACCGGAGATTACAAAGGAACTGAAATTAATTCTCACAGAATGCTCTGGAGTATGGCAGGTAATATTGCCATGGTTCACAGAGTCTTAATTGGAATTAGTTTTGAAACTGATGGAATTCACTTTAATCCGGTTGTTCCAAAAAACTATGGTGGTGATAAATCACTTACAAATTTTAAGTACCGGAATGCTATTCTAAATATTTCAGTAAAAGGTTATGGTAATGAGATAGATCAGATATTTATCGATGGTAAAGAGTCCGAGAATAATTTCCTTCCTCCTGATATAACCGGAAGTCACTCCATTGAAATTGTTCTTAAAAATAACTCGTTTGATCAGGAGGGAATTAATTTACAGTCAAATCATTTTTCATTACCTACGCCAATAGTTCAACTTGTTAATAGCGAATTACAATGGCAAAAAATTGAAGGCGCAAAAGAATACCTGATCTTTAAAAATGGTATTTTATACGACCGATCGGTTAAGAATTCTTTTCCATTGCAAAAAAATGACGGTAAAATATATAAAGTAAGTGCATTAGATTCCGCTGGTTATCAATCTTTTACTTCCGAACCGTTTTATAATATTTCTAAAGACAATATAATTGTTGTGGAGCTGGAAGATTATATAAATTCTTCTAATAAAAACCTCAGTAATTATTCAGGGAAGGGATTTATTGAGATATCAAAATCTAAAAATAAGGACATAAAATTTAAATTTAAGATAGAGGAAGAAAGTTGGTATCTGATAGATTTCCGGTATTCAAATGGTACCGGCCCCTGGAATACAGATAATAATTGTGCGATTCGTAGTTTTTACCTTGATGACACCTACAAAGGTGTTTTAGTAATGCCTCAAAGAGGAACAGACGAATGGTCTGACTGGGGATATTCAAATGTTTTCAAAACCTATTTGTCTCCTGGAGAATATACTGCAGAAATAAAATTTAAAGATTGGAACACAAACATGGATGGAGAAATAAATACAGCCATGATTGATCATATGAGAGTGATTAATTTAAAAGAGAAACAGTAATGTCTGATAAATTCAAAATTCCAAATGGAGCCAGAATAGGGCATGTACATTTAAAGGTATCTGACTTAAGAAGATCTTTGGATTTTTATTGTGACCTGCTTGGATTTGAATTAATAACAACTTACGGCGATGAGGCAGCTTTTATATCTGCAGGAGGTTATCATCATCACATAGGATTAAATGTCTGGTATAGTAAAGATCAGAAACCAGCTGCAAATCATCATCCTGGTTTGTTTCACACTGCTATATTAATGCCTGAGAGGAGAGACCTGGCTATCATTCTGGATAGATTGCTTCAAGCTAAATATCCCTTGACCGGTTTTGCTGATCATGGTGTATCAGAGGCAATTTACCTTAATGACCCGGATAAAAATGGGGTGGAAATTTACTGGGATAAACCTAAAAATGAATGGCCGGTTGATCCTGATGGGAAATTAACAATGTATACCAGGCCTTTGGATACTGATGCACTTCTAAAAGCTTACGATCTTAAATAAGCAGCTAATCTTATACCCTAAACTGGGGGAAATTTGATCATAAGGCCATTATATTTCATAATTATGGTAACGGCTACAAGCTGTTTGCGTTAAATTTAATAGAGAGAATTTATCATTATTTCTTTTTAGTAGAAGAGAGTTTATCAGTTCGTTAACCAGGTGAGAATTTGTGATTGTAAAAATCACTAAATAAAAATTGAATAACATGAAAAAGCACCTGACCATATTACTGATATTCATATTTCTTTTCACTTGCCAAACTTATGCTCAGAATAATGAGTTAAGAAAAGGTCAAAAAGAACTCGAATCGGCAAAAACCTTTGTCCAGGCATACGAAAATGCCGATTGGAAGACTATGAAATCAATGTTAACTGATAATTCTACAGCCTATAATCTTGGTGGGAATGAATCCTTAGACAGGGATAGTCATATTGATTTCTGGGAGGAAATTAGGATGACTTTAAATCCAAAAATCATCGAAAAAAAATGGTTAATTGGGGAATTTGATGAAGAAAGAAATGGACGATGGATTTATAACTGGGGAAAGAATAGAAATACACATAGCAATGGAATATCCGTAATTGTTCCTTACCATCTGGCTTTTCTAATAATAGAAAATAAAATTCATGAAATCCATTTCTACTATGATAGGTTAAAAATCGTAGAATCAATGAATTTTGATCTGACAGGTCCTGATCAGGAATATTAAACGATGCCATATTCGAATGACCTCGCTTAATATTCAGCCTGGGCTATTCTTCAACAACTACATCAAATGCTCCATTCAAAATTTTACCTTTTCGTTTCATTTGAACATAAATCCTATAATTTCCTGATGTTGGAAAGGTATATGGAAAAGATACTGATGAATGTCCTTCATGTTCAGGATCATCAGCATCATAATCATGGTCCATATCAGCTAAAAGAATCTCTTCTCTTTTCTCGTCAGATAGTTTATTAAGGTAAGTAATATAATTATCGACACTGTCCATGAAAATCACAGGATCAGGAAGGTTATCCCAGTCTACCATACCAGATTCGCCCTGAAACCTGGAAAGCATAGTTTGCTGTGAGGCGGTAGAATATGAGCCTACAGGATGCAAATGAATGTATACCGAACCGTCAGATTTAAAAACTACAGCGTGTCCCATCATTCCCAGGTAGGGTTCAAGTTCAGCAGGATTTCCATCCGGATCATCAACAACAATAGTCAGATCATATAATTGGCCTGACCTGAATACTTTTTCTTCCGGTAGTTCCAAAGTTACCCAGCTACCGTCCGGTAAACGTGTTCTTTCCCCTGGACTTCCACAGATAACAATATCTCCACCAGGAAGAATTTCTTTTTCGGCATCCTCAATATACGGATCTGTAATATAATATGTATCGTCTACATCCATCAACAACGAATCATTCCATGAATTGACAAGTTGGGGTGAAGCTTCACCAATTGTAACTGTATCTGCAATGGTTTCAGAAAAACCGCTAAGCCTTGAGACATCAGTGAAAACATAATAATTTCCCGGAGGCAGTGGCGGAATAATTGTTTCAAATGTAGAAGAATCAAGACGGGTAGGATGGAGGTGGGCAAAAACATCCAGCTTATTTTCTCTCAACAAAAACATATGCATGATTTTTCCATGATCAGGCACGAGATAATTAAGACTTCTGGTTAAATACAATGATTCAAGCTTCGTCGAATCTATATTGAAGACAAGTTTCTGAATTCCATTGGAAGATTTTATTTCCGTAGTGGCTGTGTAGGGTTTATACATATACCTGGAGTAGTTCTTTGCCCAGCTTTTCCACCAGTTATTTCCACCCCATAACAGCAAAATCAGAACAACCATTCCTATCAACGCACCAATCCATCTTTTCCTTCTTGTTTTCTTATCAGGTTTTTCACCGGGATCTCTTTGGCTGTCTTTCATACTAAGACTGATAATAGTAGTCATCAAAATCACCAAAAACAATCCAAGACCAGCTAAAGTCCATCCCAGCGAGGCTTCCATTTCTTTTTTTGCAGTCGAAACAGCCATAACGGGGACAAGTATTTCTCCTTTTCCTTCTCTACCGGTTACATTTACTGATATCCCTGCAGTTCCACTACTCATGAGCCATACTTCAGCTTTATAGTGGCCTGGCTCACCGTCTACAGGCAATGCCGGATCTGATTTAGGAGTTCCTTTAGTACCGGCATACCAATACATAGGTTTTACTGATATTGAATCTATTCCTCTGTCAGTAGTATATATATCCACTGAGGCAGTACCTGGTATAACATCCGGAGAGTTTACAACGACTGTAAGATTATAAGGGCCTGCGGCTCCTTCAAGGGTCACTCCCGGACTTCCAATATGTGAGGGTAAAAGGATTAGAATTAGAAATAAGCTAATATATAATAAAGACTTTTTCATCATTGTAATTTCACCTTTTAATGTTATTCATCCATTTACCCCATCTTAATCCAACTCTGGAACTTAAGAATCCCAATCCGGTGGCTATCAGAAGTCCAATTAATAGGTCCAGGCCTTTTGTTTCCATATAATCAGCGTAACTATATCTGTATTCCCAGTCCGGGTTAGACCCAAAATACCAACTTTCTGTACCGAAAAACCAGTTTCTGGCAAAATCGGACATTAAGAAATCACCAAAAGGATACTGCACAACGAAAAACACCAGAATAAACGCAAAACTAAAAAACAGTGATTTTATCCAGTTATTTTTCCCGTGTGTCCGCTGATTAATTAGATCTATCGCAATTGCCGGAAAAATTAATAATAAAGGAAATGCAAAGGCCTGATAATGGGTGATTGGATTTAATACCGGTCCGAGCAAGGGTTCTGCAGGAAATAAAGGTAAAATCCAAACCATAACAGCCATAAATAAAG